>JAAYHA010000041.1 GCA_012727545.1 Synergistaceae bacterium
CACCCTTTATTTCATCCATTACTTTCAAAAGAGCCGTTCCTGCAAGCACAGACATGGTACCACTAAGGTTATGTCCGCAACCGTGCCCTACTACAGGCAGTGCGTCGGTCTCGACCAGGATCGCAACGCGGGGTTTCCCTGATCCTTTTTTCGCAATGAATGCCGTATCCATTCCGCAATAGGGCATTTCAACATCGAATCCATCTTTTTTGAGCCAACCGGAGAATATGCCGGCAGTTCTGAACTCTTCTCCGCTGAGTTCAGGGTGTGCTGCAATGTCATCGCTTACAGAAAAAGCATATTCCTTTTGTTCATCAATGGATCTGTAAACTTTGGCAAGAAGTTCATTAAAAACATGATCATTTGACATTTGATATACCCCCTATCGTGGCTTAACAGATTTTACCACCATTAAGGAAAGCATCAACATCTGTAAAAAAGAATAAAAGCTTGGGTGTGTACAAAGATCCCGAACCGGGCTATCTTATGCTGTCCCAGTTGATAAACAGTTCTTCTAACTTCATATCGCTCCTGATCCCAAATCTTGTAAGGGCAAAATCATAACGGACGGGGTCTTCCGGGCAAACGCGTTTGAATGCTTCCGTGATCTCTATCGCTGAACGTCCATCGGCGTTTTTTCTGCTGCAAAGCCCCAGTTTCGTGCAAATGTTGAACATATGCGTATCAAGGGGTATCAGCAACGCTCCAGGGTCAATTTTGTTCCATCCTCCCGGATCGACATCGTCGGCTCGGACCATCCATCTCAGATAGAGGGCAAGTCTCTTACAGGCACTGCCCTTTGAAGGGTCCGGCATCAGAAAAGTGGCGCCCCTGCCTCCGCAATCCAGGAAGCTCTTAGTAAAGCCCTGCATTGCCTGCCAGGTCTCGCCTTTGTAATGAGAAAGAAAAAGGTTTTCGACTGAACCATAGGTATTCAGTACCTTGCCTATACAACATAGAAAGTCGACCATGTCTGAAGAGTCGGTAAAACGATGGACAAAGCCTTCCAGCTTCTCTTCCAGTTCCTTCCTATCCGTGTTTTTAAGAAATTCAGCAGGTGACTCACCCAGGCATTCAAGCACACTGCTTACGCTTTTGAGTATCTGTGCGACCCTCCCGTAAGCAAGGGAAGAGGCGATCAATCCGACAACTTCCCTGTCGCGGCTCATTTTGTAATCGTACAAAAACTGAAGCGGGTCCGGTGAAACATAGACCCGCTTATTATAATCGGCGTATATCTTTTCAAATATTGAACGGCTGTTGGCAAGAGCCATTTCGCCATCAAGTATGCTGTGCATATTTTTATTTGATGGTGTTGAATCCGAACGTAGGAGCTGTTTTGGGGGATTTCCCCTTTTTGATCAGGTGGTAGTCAGCATATGTCAGAGGGGTAGCCTCTTTGATAAACTTGGATCCCACCACGCTGCCAACAAAAAGCACATGGGTGTCAAGCTCAAGAGTACGGACAACTTTTGCCTCAAGTGTAGAGACAGACCAGTCCGTGACCATTGGAGCTCCGGTCATTCCTTTAAGGAAATTGACGTTCTCAAATTTGTCTATGTCACGTCCTGATTTAAAACCAAACTGTCCAAGGAATGTCATCGGAACATCCTGCTCAAGGATAGAAACAGCAAAGAAACCGCTCTTCTGGATCATCTCTGTGGTAAGGTTGGCTTTGTTAAGACATGTTGTGACGCATACAGGGTCGCCTGTGATCTGCATCACAGCATTTGCGATCTGTCCGTTGAGCTTGCCATCTGCTTCAGTACTTACAATATACATACCATAAGTTATGCTGAACAGCGCTTTCATGTCTAGCTGATTTTCCATGGTCCGTCCTCCCGGGGCTGTAAATTTGCAACTTTATATATTGTAACTTATTAACCGGTGCTTTTATTGCAATTTATCTTTATCTGCTTCCAAGGTCTCTGTCAAGCATGTGGCAGGCCATGGGTGAGTTGCCGGTATTTTTGAGTCTGGCAACTATCTCAGTGGCGTGCTCTTCTTCTTCGACCTGTTCGTCAACGAACCAGTTGAGCATGCTTCTTGTGGCGTGGTCTTTTTCTTTCTCAGAAAGTTCTACCATTGCATCGATCAGAGAAGTAACTTTTTCTTCGTGTGCGAGTACCTCTGTAAATACATCTTCTGCATCTTTCCATTCTTTTTTAGGAGCAGCGATAGGACCGAGGACTACACGTCCTCCGCGAGAGACAAGGTATTTGTAGAACTTCATTCCATGCTCCCACTCTTCTTCAGCCTGTTTTTCCATCCAATGGGCGCATCCTGGAAGATCTGCATCTTCAAACCAAGCAGCCATGGAAAGATAAAGATATGAGGATTCAAACTCAGCCTGTATCTGGGAATTAATGCTTTTTTCCATCTTTTTTCCTATTTTCATAAGTAAAGCACCTCCGTGTTAAATTTAAGTTAATCTGTAACAATTACAAACTATATCCCCTAGCCGAAATGTGTCAAGGTAGGAATACCTATCATAAATCAGCCTCTCTGGGGTAAAATATAACCTGTACATAAAAAACGCAATAATAGGCACGGAGGTGCTCCATTTTGGAAATAAGGCCAGTTTCTACAGAAGACGCAGAACAAATCTCACGTATAAGAAGACTTAACGGAGTCAGGGAAGGAGTCCTGGCTGTTACAAGCGAAAGGCTGGATGTCACAGTTGATTTCATTAACTCACTGTCAGAAGATGACAGGGCTTTTGTCGCTGTTGAAAAAAAAGGTGAAATAGCCGGGATGGCTGTTATGCTCAAAAACAGATGCTTCAGAAGAAGGCACAGCGCCATGCTTGCAGTAATGGTAGCCCCTTATTACCAGGAAAAAGGAATAGGGACGGCACTCATGAAAACACTTCTGGATGAAGCGGATGGAGAACTTTCCCTGCACAGGATAGAGCTCCTTGTGCTGACAGAAAACAAGGCGGCAATAAATCTTTATAAAAAATTTGGATTCAAAATTGAAGCTACAAGAAAAAATGCAGCAGTCAAGGACGGCAAGTTCGTTGATGAGTACTTCATGGGAAGGTTCAACATAAAAGGAGATTCGGC
>JAAYHA010000042.1 GCA_012727545.1 Synergistaceae bacterium
CTGAACGGACTCGCTGCCGGATCCATGTACGCTCTTATCACTCTGGGGCTGGCACTCATATATGGAGTGATGAAGATACTTCATGTTGCCCATGCTTCTGTCTATACAGCCGGAGCATATATGGGGCTCTTCATATACACCTCAACAGGCAGCATGCTTCTGGCATTTATCGGATCCATGATATTCTGCGCCATCATCGGCGTATTGATAGAACGGCTGATCTACTACCCACTTTTAAAATATCCTCCATACGTGCCCCTTATAAGCAGCATTGCGCTGCTCATAGCTATTGAAGAGCTATGCAGGCTCGTTGCAGGCCCAGAGGTACGAACATTCTCTGCCGATCTGCCCTTCCCCTCTTTATCAATATGGGGTGTGACCATCTCCTCCACTCTGGTAGCCGTATATTGTATTTCTTTTACAGTGCTGGTGCTGCTGTGGCTGCTTATGACAAAAACTGAACTGGGGCTTGCGATGAGGGCAGTATCGCAGGACATGGAAACAGCATCTTCCTTTGGTGTGAACACTCAGTTGACCATAGCTCTCACATTTGTTATCGGATCGGCTATCGCAGCAGTGGCAGGGATCCTTATCGGCATCTACTATAACCAGGTCTATCCGATGATGGGGCAGGTCCCCGCATATAAGACACTTGCCTTTATAGTAGTCGGCGGCATGGGGTCCGCTCCGGGAGCCGTACTTGCCTCAATGCTGCTGGGTCTTGCCGAGACATTCCTTATCGGTTACGCAAACATCCCGATGCCAAGGGATGCACTTGCTTTTATCGCCATGATAATTATTCTTATGTGGCGTCCCACCGGACTTATGGGAAAGAGATAGGGGAGGCGATATCATGAGTATCTACATGATAAATGTCGCAACACAGATAATCATCCAGGCCATTGCAGCCTGCGGCCTGAACATAATCGTAGGCCACGCCGGTCAGATATCACTGGGGCATGCAGCATTTGTGGGGATCGGAGCCTATTCGAATGCTATGCTCACGACTGCGGGCGGACTGACTTTCTGGCAGGCACTTCCCATATCACTTCTGATCGTTGGACTGATAGGACTCCTCTGCGGCCTTCCCAGTCTCCGTGTCAAAGAAGACTTTCTTGCAATTACGACCATCGGCATAAATTTCATCGTAGTTGCCATTTTCCAGTACACACCGGCATTGGGCGGAGCCCTCGGCATAGGTGGGATCCCAAATGTGGCGTTCTTTGGTTATGAACTTAAGGCCAGGGCCTTCTTCTGGTTCTGCCTCCTCTGTCTGTTGGCAGTACTGGCTATAAGCTGGTTTTTCACAAAATCCTGGCTTGGTCTTTCATGCTTCGCTATAAGGGAAGAAGAGACGGCCGCTTCAAGCATGGGGGTATCCCCCGTAAGGGCAAAACTTTCTGCTTTTGTGTTGGGGACCCTGATGGCAGGACTTTCAGGGATCTTATATGCCCACTACATGAAATTTATCAGCGCTGATTCATTCACCTTTCCATTTTCTGTAACATTGCTTTCCATAGCAGTGGTCGGCGGTCTGGGAACACTTTTGGGACCTGTTGTCGGGGCTGTTGTACTGGGTATCCTTCCTGAGGTGTTCAGGCCCCTGGTCGATTACAGAATGTTCCTTTACGCCGCTCTCCTGCTCATGATGATAAGATTCCTGCCCGGCGGACTTCTGGGCGGTTCAGACCTTCTCTCAGTAAAGAACCTCAGAAAAAGAAAAGCCGCAGCAACTAAAGGAGGTGGCAAAATTGACCGATAAGATCCTTTCAGTCAAAGACCTCTCTATTAATTTCGGAGGACTGAAAGCACTCGACAATGTCAGTTTTGATATCGGCCGGAAGGAGATCCTTGGACTGCTCGGACCTAACGGAGCAGGCAAGACCACCTGTTTCAATATGATCTCAGGAGTTTACAAACCTACATCAGGCGAGATATACCTTAACGAAAAAAGGACAGACGGTATGTCTCCACACCAGATGGCCGCATTGGGAGTAGGAAGGACATTTCAGGTCGTAAAGCCTTTCAGCGGGCTAACTGTTGAAGAAAATGTGATCGTATCGCTTGGGATGCCTCAATACAACAAATTCATAAAATCGTGGAAATTCTGGAACACTCTGGCCAATAAAAAAGCTGCCGAAAATATATTAAAAACCGTAGGTCTGGATGGAGAGGCCTCTGTTAAAGCAGGATTGCTCCCATTGGGCAATCTTCGCAAACTTGAGATAGCAAGAGCCCTCGCTCTTGACCCCACCCTCCTGCTTCTTGACGAATGCTTCTCAGGGCTGAGGCATGAAGAGATCCAGATCGTTGAAGATCTGATCAGGCGGATCAGGGAACAGGGAGTCTCTATCCTTCTCATCGAACACAATATGCGTGTTGCTATGGGGATCTCTGACCGTGTCGTCGTTCTCGATCACGGGAGGAAACTAGCCGAAGGCACTCCTTCCGAAGTCTCCGCTGATCCGGCAGTGATAGAGGCATATCTGGGGAAAGGAGAGACTGCTGATGTTGCTTGAAGTAAGTGATCTCTCAGTTTCATACGGAGACATTGAAGCCGTTCACGGAATAAGTTTCCATGTTGAAAATGGGGAATTTGTGTCAATAATCGGAGCTAACGGCGCGGGGAAAACAACTACTCTCAGGGCTCTTATGGGGCTGCAGAACGTTAAGTCAGGCAAAATACTGTTTGATGGAACTGATATTACAGATATGCCCGCGCATAAAAGAGCTGACCTAGGGATAAGGATAGTTCCGGAGAGAGCAAGGTGTTTTCCGCAGCTCACAGTATATGAGAACCTGAGGATGGGTGTATACGGAAAATCCTCATCGCTGAAGAATGAGCTCGGAAGCATATATGAACTTTTCCCGATACTTAAGGAGAGAAGCGATCAATATGCCAACACACTTTCAGGGGGAGAACAGCAGCAGCTGGCCATAGCACGTGCCCTGGTCTCGTCTCCTAGGCTGCTTCTCGTCGACGAAGTATCGATGGGACTTATGCCGAAACTGGCAACACAGGTATTTGAGGTCCTCAGATCACTGAATAAAGATAAAGGACTTACAATCCTTCTTGTTGAACAGAATGCCCTCTCCTCATTGAAAATTTCAGACAGGGGATACGTCCTGGAAACAGGTAATATCGAGATTGAGGGGCTCTCGTCAGACCTCATAAATGACGACAGGGTCAGAGAAGCATATCTGGGTTCATAAAAAATTGTGCGTTTCGACAG
>JAAYHA010000312.1 GCA_012727545.1 Synergistaceae bacterium
AGAGCTATGACTGTCCCTGAGAAGGGATGGCGAAGGTTCTTACCCATTACTGATTTGACTGTTTCGCCGGCAGCGTTCTTTTCGTACTCAACAAGCTTACCTACGTCGTGGAGAAGAGCTCCCGCTACAAGAAGATCGTTGTCCATCATGAACTTTGGATCCTTTACAGGATAGATGGCATTGAACTCGTCCATTGCTTTTTTTGCTATGCGGGTCACACCCTTAACGTGATCAAGATATGTAAAGGGGCAGTTGGGAATAAGAAGGGTGAAGGGGATCTTATCCATGTCATTCGGCTCCCAGCCACCTGTCTTAAGTGCGTCGACATAAGAAGCTACTACTTTATCCTGCAACCCTTTGTCCTTGATCCACTCGATCTCTGGAAACAGTTCTCTGATTCTTTTCTCCATGTTGATTCCTCCTGTTTTTTTATCACTATTTTTGTTCCGGATGGTTCTTTTTTCTTTATATTTGACCGGTCCTATTTATTGGGCCGCTATACCCCTATGAAGTGTTTTGTATATCCTGTCAATATGGTTCGCCGCCATTTCACGTGCCAAATCAACGTTATGGTCCAGGATCGCTTCGTACATTGAACGATGCTCCCGCAAAAAAGCGTCCTTATCTTCCAGGAGATTGTAGATCTTGTCGTGAGTGGCCATTATCAGATCAAAATTCATCCTGGTTATATTTACAAAAACAAAATTGTGTGTGGCTTCAGCAAGTGCCAGATGAAAGTCAAAATCTGACTGGGCACGCAGGTTTGGGTCTCCGAGCCTCTTTTCTGTGGCTGTCAGGACCCTGAGCATTCTTGTAAGATCCGAAGATGTCGCCCTCATAGCACTCTCGGCTGCTATTGCAGGATCGAGTATACGGCGTGCCTCCATCAGTTCCAGAACGGCTGAATCTTCAAGACGGATACTTTTTTCATCCTCTGCGGGCGATTTAGGATGCCGCACAAAACGACCCTTTCCGGGAACTGATTCTATCAGTCCGAGAAGTTCCATGACTCTGAAGGCTTCCCTTAAAGAACTCCGGCTCACACCAAAGTCATCCATTAGTTGTCTCTCAGATGGGAGCGGATCACCCGGCAGGATGTCTCCTCTTGAGATGGATTCTTTTAATTTTTCTACTACTTTCTCGTATATACGGGTTCCCCGCGTGACTTGAGTTTCGTTCATGTGAAAAAATTCCTTTCCTGGACCACCCAGTATACTTTATAACATGCTTAAAAGAAAAAATCAAGGGCAAAAACATGGACCGAATTATCTGATTATTCAGTCATAAACGGACTTTGCTCTGTCAATCTCAGTTTTCTTGGCTTAGGTCTGGATCCGCGCTGGTACATACCAAAGGGGAATTTATCAACAACACTTTAAGTCAGTTCCGGAGCCAATAATTCCTACAATTATTATTTATTTTAATAATTTAAAATTAGTTTTTTGGGCGGTCAGACCACTTATATTATTTTTTGTTATAAGCACCCTAAAACCGAAATACACACGAGTCCAAAATCATTGACAGGGGTGTCAGGGGCGGGTTGACTTGATCTCTGACAAAACATAATATCTTTACGATATGATTTGATATCGGAGGAAT
>JAAYHA010000313.1 GCA_012727545.1 Synergistaceae bacterium
AGAGATATAGGGCTGTATCTCTTAAAGCCTTTGGATTCATTTTTATAACATAATATTTTTAAGGAGTGATACGAATGCAGGAGAAAAAACAGATGCCCCTTATCTGGAAGATAGCCATTGGGTTCGTAATCGGTATCGTTTTAGGGTTCGTTATAGGCCCGATGCAGCAATCAAGCACCTTCATCTCAAATTTCCTTATCCCCCTTCTCGACCTCATTGGTAAAATCTTCCTTGGACTCTTGAAAATGCTCATCGTTCCCCTTGTCTTTGCGAGCATTATCACCGGTGCGGCTTCGATAGGAGACCCGAAAGTACTTGGACGCATTGGTATCAAGACAATAGCTCTGTATATCTGCACCACGGTCGTAGCGATCTTCTTTGGACTGGTCCTTGGAAACGTCATACAGCCCGGCGTTGGACTCAGCATTGAAGGTGCCGCAGGAGAAGCAAAGGCCGCCGCAGGCATGGTCGATGTCCTGATGGGGATCATCCCCGTCAACCCGCTGCAAGCCCTTGTAAGCGGTTCTATGCTTCAAATAATTGTATTTGCCCTCTTCCTTGGAGTATCTGCCACGCTTATCGGTGAAAAGGGAAAGGCATTCCTAAAGTTCAACGAATCCCTTGCTGAAACGATGTACAAAATGACCGGCATAGTAATGAAGTTCGCACCTCTCGGCATCCTTGCACTGATCGCGGTAACTGCTGCAAAGTACGGCCCTGCGGTCCTCGCACCCTTCGCAAAGGTCATATTTGCAGTCTACCTCGGTTGCGCTCTCCAGGCTATCGTTGTCTACTCAGGCCTGATCACTGTAGTTTTGAAAAAATCCCCTCTCTGGTTCTTCGGCGGAGTTAAAGAGGCAATGCTGGCAGCCTTCGTCACCCGTTCCAGTTCAGCCGTGCTTCCGATATCAATGAGGAACGTACAGGAAAACCTTGGTGTCTCTGAAAAGGTATCCTCCTTCGTCCTCCCGCTCGGTGCGACCATCAACATGGACGGAACAGCCCTCTATCAGGGTGTCTGCGCCCTCTTCGTTGCACAGGCTTTCGGCATCCCACTCTCAGTTGGCGCTCAGGTCGGTATCCTTATTACAGCAACGCTCGCTTCGATAGGAACGGCAGGCGTTCCCGGAGCAGGACTTATCATGCTTTCCATGGTCCTTACCTCTGCGGGCCTCCCAATTGAAGGCATCGGACTTGTCGCAGGTATCGACGCAGTCCTCGACATGGCCCGTACTTCCGTAAACGTCACCGGTGACATGTGCGTCTCCGCTGTAGTTGCCAGAACAGAGGGAGAAAAATTCTAGGCCCACATCTACTTTAAACTGTAACAGCATATCGACATAAAGCCCCGCCGAGTTGGCGGGGCTTTATCCTGTTTTCTCCATCAAAAGTTGAGCAGAGAGGTCGCGGCAGTCGGATGCAAATGAATTGGCAAGCAATAGGCAAGCGGTTGTGAGAGACAGAGGCAAAGTCGGGGAATTCGCGTCCTTCGGACGCTGGAGAATTTGCAGTCTTTGGCTGCGGTGAATTGCGGCCATAAAAACTGGCAAGCGATCGGCAAGCGTGGGCAAGCAATAGGCAAGCAATTGTAAGAACCCTAGGAACCGCCCCCCTCCGTCGTTCCCGAATGCTTAAATCGGGAATCCAGTGGCTTTTGTTTAGGCTTTAAAAAGCTAGTTATAGCAAGAACCTAGAGCCGCTGGATCCCCGATTTAAGCACTCGGGGAAGACGGTTTAAAAGACCTTGATTCACCGCCGGATAGGTCTTCCGGCAAATTCACCGCAACGCGAGCATCGCAAAGCGTTGCAAATTCTCCAGCGGCCGTAGGACGCGAATTCTCCGCGGCATGACCCACGCCGCAATCCCCCCAGCGGATGCGGTCTCCGCCCGCTTTTGACAACCGTTTGACTATTGTTTGACCACTGTTTGACTATTGTTTGACCGTCTTTTAAAACAACGGCTTCACAACCGCTTCACCACTGCTTCACGCGGTATTTTCACGCCGCAGCTTCACAATCGCAGTTTTCTCTTCTTGAAAATATTTAAGCAATTCAAGTAGATTAGATAGATCGGAGATGCTGACGACGCAATGCGAAGCGATGCTAGCTAAGGCGTATTGGCCATACGTCGAAGCGAAGGATCGTGAGTATTGTTAAGTCAGGGCTTCGAGATACTAATCTACTTGAATTGCTTCTCTAACGCGGTACTCCCCCGACAAATACTCAAGTATCCCATACACGCTCTTCCTTGTGACCACCGGCTGTCCGTCGTCCCTTACATCCCTCATCAGCCTCTCCATGAGCGGCCCCAGTTCCTGGTTGAGTCTTCTTGGGTTCAGCTCACCGATCAGGCTTTCAGGGGTCATCCAGGCACCGGGCATTACTCCTGCAAAAAGTCTGAATGTCGAGAGCAGTGTAAACTCCTGATCCCAATATGTGTTGCTCGGGTGACCAGCGTACCAGAAGGATAGCGGCAGGTGAAGCATCATCCCGGCGTCGGTGTAGCTTTTGCCGGGTGTGTCCCTGTCGGTATCAGTGAAGTAGAAGCCAACGTAGGCGTCGTTCCAGTTCCTTATCGCGTCGATCCTGTATCCCTTGTCGGAATCTATGAACTTACCGTATCTTGCTATTATGTCCGCATTGTATGTCGTATCGTGGTATCCGACCTCGGCCCAGTATCCCGAACGCCAGTCGTTCTTTCCATTGATAGGCAGGTAATAGGCTTTTCCGTTGTAGTAATCACGTCTGTATTCCGCAAGCTCTGCAAAGGAATTGAAATCCCTCTCCTTTACCACGGAGACCCTTCCGCCAATCCAGAAGGGAGAATCTTCAAGGAAATATCTGCCCCAGAAATTGCCGCCGAAGTAATTTTCATCAAGCCAGCCAACTTCTCCAACCGCCCATGCCCTTTCATCAAGCTTATAGATGTAGCTGAGAACACCCTTCCATATCCTTGTCTTGTCGTTTCTCTCAGGCTGCCACCATATATTGATATCATTTTCGATCGGCTGCCTTACTTTGAGATAGGCTTCCCATCCCTGGGATGAGCGCAGACGGCCTATATAATCTATGTCCAGCCTTCCCATGTAATCATTTTGAAGTGTCCTGTCGATCCTTGGCTCGTATGCAAGCGCGATCCGGATGTCGGCAGATCCGTTCCTGATGCTCTCCCCCGGTCCTGCCATGACCTTCCACTCTTCTCCGGGAAGTGTTCCGTATTTCGTCTTCGGCGCCCATACTGCAGACTTATCTTCAAGGTCATAGGCATTCAGCTTGTGCAGCCTTATCAGCGCCATCTTTTCCGTGTTGAGTTCTATCCGTGAGACAGGCGTTCCCCTCACCATCGATGATATAGAGCAAAATTCAGTATCCCACGGTATCATGTGAGCTGTCAGGATAATGGCGCGTGCGGCCGCCTCAGCCTGTGATGAATATCCGATATTCTCATAAGCGACGTGCACCTTTTTGTCACCAGCAAGCACTACCGTATTTCTAAGCCCGAAGCCCTTCTTCCCAAGTTCGGACTGCAGCTCCGATGCCATCTTTTCTAAGTCGGTCTCATTCCAGTCAGTAAGCAGCGGTTCCGGTGTTTCCGCTTTATTCTTTCCTCCAAATACAGGTTTGGAAAGGTCAAAGGCATAGCTCAGACCAAAGCAGAACTCCTCGCCCCTCTGCCAGCTCAGGCTTCCGTTCAGTCCCCACTCGCTTTTCAGCACTATCCCAAAGTTGTATTTTTCCTTTGCGGGATCCGGATGGATCTTTTTGCCGCTCACCCTGTCCTGCGTATAATCGAG
>JAAYHA010000314.1 GCA_012727545.1 Synergistaceae bacterium
AGCGCTTGACAGCAAAGGTATGAAAGGCGGCCCATGCAGATCTCCGCTGCTCCCTGTATCGGATGAAGTTAAGAAAGAGATCATAAAGATACTCGATAATTCCGGCCTCGATAAGTATGAGACCTGGAGAGGATAATTTAAAGTGGAGTACTGCATAGTAACCGGCGGGGCCGGATATGTTGGAAGCCACTGCTGTAAGGAACTTGCAAAAAATGGTTTCACCCCTGTAACTATTGATAATTTATCAAGGGGACACAGAGAGCTTGTCAAATGGGGACCATTTTTCCAGTGTGATGTCCTTGATGAAGGCTCACTTGCTCCTATTATTGCCAAGTACTCGCCCGTTGCTGTATTTCATTTTGCCGGACTCACTTATGTGGGCGAATCAGTAAAAGATCCGGAAGCATATTACAGAAACAATACGGCAGGTACAGTTTCACTTCTTAGGTGCATGAAAAACACCGGGTGTTCAAAAATTATTTTTTCAAGCACTGCTGCAACATATGGAAATCCTGAATACACCCCGATAGATGAGTCACATCCTCAAAAGCCGATAAATCCCTACGGGAAAAGCAAATTATTTATTGAAGAGATCCTGAAAGATTTTGACGCTGCCTACGGGATCAAAAATGCTGCACTAAGATATTTCAATGCCTGCGGAGCCGATGAAGATGGGGACACTGGCGAGCTTCACGATCCGGAAACACATCTCATCCCTTTGGCTATTCAAGCAGCCATAGGAAGAAAAGATAACATAAAAGTTTTTGGAAATGATTATGAAACTCCTGACGGAACAGCTCTACGGGACTATATTCATGTATCCGACCTAGCTACAGCACATGTAAAAGCACTGCAACTTCTTTTAAAAGGATCAAACAGCATTTACGCGAATCTAGGTACCGGGAAAGCTCTTTCCGTTATGGATGTTATTAGTTCGGTGGAAAAAATATCAGGGGAAAAAATTGAAAAGATCTTCGTTCCAAGAAGAGACGGTGATCCGCAGGTCCTTGTAGCTGATCCTTCGAAAGCACGATCGATCCTTAACTGGGATTGCAGTTTTTCCTCAATTGACAACATAGTCAAAACTGCATTGGAATGGCATAAAAGCAATTCCTGACAATATTTGTGATCTTATCTGACAGAAGGGAGAAATAAACATGGAAGATAAAAAAATTCTCACCCTGCTATTGGGAAGCCCAAGAATAGGCGGCAACACGGAAAAGATTGCAGACGCGCTGGCGGAGGGTGCCATTGAAAAAGGGTATGAAGTCAAAAAAGTCCATCTTGCTGCGTTGACACTGAAAGGTTGCCTCGATTGCAGGAAATGCTGGAGCACCGGCAAACCTTGTATACAGAACGACGACATGGATCAGGTCTACCCTGAGATAGAAGAGGCTTCCGTGATAACTTTCGTCTCTCCGCTCTATTTTTACTCCTGGTCGTCACAGATCAAACCCGTATGGGACAGGCTCCTGCCCTACTACATGCCCGGAGCTCTCCGTACTACGCCTTCAAAAAAAGCTATTCTCATCGCTGCCGGAGGAGATAAGGAAGAAAAGGTTTTCGATGGAATGCGCGCGTCATTCAAACTGGCAACCAATTTCCTGGGCTGGGAAGTCCTGGGAGAGATCTGCGCTCCTGACATCTATTCAAGGGGAGATATCGAAGCCAAGGGGGCAAAGTGGATAAACAAAGCAAAGGAACTAGGTTCGTCCATTTAAGGAGAAATATGCTGACGAGGAGCAGAGATGAAAACTTTTTCTGCTCCTCGTCTTATTCACTTTGACCGTACAGATCAACTTTAATAGCGTCATCAGCTCTTGCTGTCCAGGACCATTTCATAGATCCCCATAGTTTCTTCGGCGATTCTTGAAACATTAAAATATGAGGCTGTTTTGACTGCGTTTAGCGAGACTCTTTTCCTGTTCTCAGTATCTGAGATAACTTGCTTAAGTATCTGTGCCATCTTGTCAAAATCATTCGTACCGGTCAGCCAGCCATTTTCTCCGTCATTAATGATATCAAGACTGCCCCCGATGTCTGTTGTAATTACAGGCAGAGAAGACGCCATAGCCTCAAGGAGCATGAGACTGAATCCTTCGGGCAGCTGAGACGGCTGAACGAAAACGTCGGATGCCCAAAGAAATGGGCGGATATCCTGGACAAAGTCATTAAATATTACGTACTCTCCAATTTTCAGATCTTTTACCAATTCCATATATTTCTTTTTTTCAGGCCCTGATCCCACCAGGAAAAGAGACGTTTTCCCCCTGGAGCCATCCTCTGTGCAGCGAAGGATCTCACTATATGCTTTTATGACATACTCAAAACCTTTCCAGTCAACAAATCTGCCTGCAGACATGATAACGGTCTTATCTTCAAAATTCAGTTTTTTTCTCATTTCGATCCTTGTTTTTTCATCCCGAATATACCTGGTTACGTCAATTGGATTATGCACTACTTTCATTTTGTCTTCAGTAAAGCCAACCGAGATCATATGATTTTTCACTGCGTTTGAACATGGGATCAGAAGTGCGCCATTTTTGTAATAGTACGGTTTAGGGTATTTGTCTATTGTGTGCACGGCAGGCACCGAACATTTTTTGCCCCAGTAACCCCCGGTCATCGCAGCAGAAGAGAGTCTGGTATGTATTATGTCGGGTTCAAAGCTTTTTATTATCTTTCTGAAACCAAACGCTGTGAATGGAATACATTGGATGGGAATATCATAAGTATCAAAGGAAAGTTCATCTTCCCTCAGCCTTCCGGATAATGTACACCCCGACTTACATATTACATGGTTTTGAGCACCCTTTACCCCTAGCTCTTTTATCAGCTGTATCCATGTCTCGCCCCATGCAAGTCTGTTTTCATCAACATAATGCAGGATCTTCAATGTTATCCCCCTTATCTGATAGTTCCGCATAGTCCGGGATAGCAAGCAGCAGACCCCAACAGGCCCAGAAGATAACACTTACGTCCCTTCTTGCTTCAAAGATGTCTCCATTGGTTCCATAGATAGCCATAGAGACCATTAAAATGGAACAAACAAGGTGCCAGGGGATGTCGCCGGAATTGATCACATCATGCCTCAGTCCTGACCATGACTTTTTCGTTGAAAGGACAAAAGCGATCAAAAATAACAACAGGGCAGGTATCCCGCCGGCATAAAGAATTGAAATGTACATATTATGTGGCTGAACGAACATTTCAGGACCTCTGAATTGGACCTTCTCATTTAAGTATTTATAATTATTGCGGAAACTCTCCTCAAATGTTGCCCAGCCATTACCTGCAATTATATTATCAGAGGCAAGAATAATACCGGCCTTCCAAGTGTAGATTCTAGAGTTCGTTAAAACTTCTGAGTTGTTTATAGATGTTATCTGATCAATTTCTCTTTTAAAGGAGCTAATATATCCCTTGCCATAAGAACAGAAAAAAAATGTTATTAATAACCCAAAAAGAATTAAAAATACGCCCAAAGCCTTAATTGACACTTTTTTTGACATCAATGCGTAATACATAAAGATCAAAACTTGAAAAAGAGCAGCTGACCATCCACCGGAAGAAAACGAGAAGAATATTAACAATAAACTTGTCATGCAAATAAAATATTTAACAAAATTATATTTTTCAAAATACCAAAAAGAATAACAGAAGAAAAAGGGCATTGTGAGCAACGAATATAGGGCTACCCCATTACCATTGTCCAATGATCCATTCCATCCCAAAATTTGAAAATTTGGTCTGAACATCACGTCAAAACAAAAGACAAGGTTAACTGCCAATACGGCGAGTCCAAAAATCTCTCTCTTTTTTGAGGTATCGATAAGTTTCATAGCGAGATATAGGCCGGTCAAAAATCCAAGTGGTATAGATGCCCCTTTGCCCCATATGTAAAAACTTTCAACATTCTGAATATGGGCAAACATCGACCAGATCAAAAAAAGAACAAGAAAAATCATTATCCTTTTACTTTCCGATCCCAGATTCACAGACAGCGAGGAGTTGTATCTCAACTTCCCGTAGATAAGACTTGCCAGAGCAAATG
>JAAYHA010000043.1 GCA_012727545.1 Synergistaceae bacterium
ATCATTTCCGGTATGCTTTCTTCCATGGAAGTTTTTGTGCCGGACCCTAATGATACGCTTCCAATAATATCGTTTGAACCTTCATTTGAGAAAGACTTCCTTATCTCGGCTATTATTTCTTTTGCCCTCTCCGCATCTGTATGTGGCATTATCAGCGCGAATTCATCTCCCCCGATCCTTGCGGCGATGCCGTTGTCCCCCGAGGCTTTCTTAAATGCGGCGGCTGCTTCTACGAGGAGATTGTCTCCTGCTGCGTGGCCGAAAATGTCATTTGTCAGCTTAAGTCCGTTAAGGTCTCCAAAAATGACCGATATAGGAAGATTCTCTTCAGTATCAATAACGGTGATCTGCTCCTCGAAGAAAATCCTGTTCTTGATATCAGTAAGAGCGTCGTGATATGTCAGGTATTTGATGTGTTCCTCCGATTTTTTATGTTCCGTGTTGTCCATGAACGTTACGACTGCGCCGACAAGGATCCCGTCCCTGTGCTGGGGGTATGATGAATACCTGACATCGAAGCTTGTCCCGTCCTTGCGCCAGAAGATCTCATCTTCAACAATAGCAATTTTTCCTTCTCTGAATGACTTCATGATTTTGCACTCCGTCACAGGGAAATTAGTACCGTCTAGTTTTGTGTGGTGTATCATGTCATGCATGTTCTTGCCAAGGAGTTCGTCCTGAGCAGTATAGCCAAGCATACTTAGGCCACTCTTGTTGCAGAAGGTGCACCTTCCCTCAGTGTCCATTCCGTATATTCCCTCAGCAGTCGAATCAAGTATCAATTTCAGCTGTCCCCTGCTTTCCTGAAGGATCGAATTGGTATCTTCCAAATCCTCAGTTCTCTTTTTTACCTTGCTTTCAAGGTCTTCCACAAGGCTGCTGATCGTAGCTGCCAGCATATTGAAAGTCGATGCAAGCTTTCCGATCTCGTCTTCCCTGAATATTTTTGCTCTCTCGTCAAAACTGCCGTCAGTAAATTTTTTCGTGCTGAGGTTTAGGCTCTCCAGAGGCTTAAGGAGATTGCCAACATAGCTCATGTAAAGGAGTGATAAAGTCAACATAATTATTGTTGAAAAAATGATCGTCAATCTGATAGTTTCATAAATGTCCCGGGTAAGTATTGCATCGGGGATGGATGTTATAAGCAGCATATCTACACCTGTCGTTTTGAATTCAGAGATGTTTATATGGCTGCTCTCTCCATTTGCTGTTATGTGATCTTCTTTATTGTTTACCAGGTAATTTTTATAGCCCTGTATGATACTGCTGTTTTTGATTTCATTTATATGGGTCCTCTTTAACGTGCCGTTGACATCAACATTAAAATTAGGAATATTGAAGGAATTGGCGACGAGCTCTCCTGAATTTTTGTCAACGATGACTGCGGCTGCGCCGTTTTGCTTAACTATGTTGTTTAAATAATTGTCCATCCTTGAAAGCGTTATATGCGTGCCAAGAACTCCCAAAAGCGAGCCTTTTCCGTCATAGACGGGAGTACCTACAGATACTGTAAGGTCATCCATTACAAAATGCTTATAAAGAGGAGAGAAAGATGTTTTGTTGTTCTCTTTTGCAACTTTGTACCATGGTC
>JAAYHA010000315.1 GCA_012727545.1 Synergistaceae bacterium
AACCAATAAACTAAAAGAGTGATTTATACTCTTCGACTATCTTTGTTGATTCTTCAACCAGCTTGTTTGAATCCTTGTTTCCGATGAACTCTATTGTCAGGCCGAGTGACTTGGCCTGTGCAAGGAACTCCGGATTCTTTGCTACTTTTTCAAATGCTTTTTCAAGTGTTGCTACGTCTTTTGCATTCATTTTCTTGGGAGCAGCTACGCCGCGAAGTGCTGTGCCTGCAGAGGGGATATCCATTCCAAATACTTCCTTCGATGTTTTGATGCTGACACCGGGAAGCTTTTTATCATAGAAAACCACAAGGGGAACCAGTCTTCCGCCTTCGATGTGCGGGATGGCTGAACTCAATGTCGTTACAGCAAGATCTACCTGTTTTCCAAGAAGTGCTGTAAGTGCAGGACCTGAACCACTGTAAGGCACAAAGTTCGTATCCATCTTAAGGAGCTTCGACGCGATCAGGTGCTGAAGCTGAACGTTGCTCTGAGGGCCGTCTCCTGCCACATTAAGTTTGTTTGGATTTTTACGTGCAAATTCCATTACATCTCTTGCTGTCTTCATTTCACTGTCCTTGTTCACTACCCAGATGATCGGGTCGACCTGGAAATTACAGATATACTGGAAATCATCCATTTCAAAGGGTACATTTTTACGAAGGCTCTTGACCAGGATCATTGAGGGAAGGCTTGTAGCACCGATCGTGTATCCGTCAGGCCTTGCTTTTGCAAGTGTCGTCCAGCCGATCTGGCCGCCGGCTCCCGGCTTGTTCTCAACTACCAAAGCCTGCCCGTTGAGCTCAGGGGAAATATATTTTGCAACTAGACGAATGAGAATATCATTGCCGCCTCCCGGGCCAAAGGGAACGATAGCGACAACAGCCTTTGATGGATATGGCGCGGCTATGGCAGGAAGAGTCATACCAAAAAGGGTTAAGACGACTAATACGGCAAAAAACAGTTTGAAGCTTTTTTTCATTGTGATTTCCTCCTTTATTTTTTTGCTGCAGTTAATATTTCTAAAGAGACACGGCAGTTTGTCCCTGCTTTTTAGACCAGTACTTTTTCCCCGTCGATTATGACTTTCCCGTCTACTTCAATACGGGGATTCCACATGAGGAGGTCATAGTGGGTAGGCGCCTTGACTGTCCCGCCAAGAGTAATGCTGGTACCGATGCCAATATGAGCAGTTCCGATAACACCCTCATCTTCCAGCATGATCCCGCACATCCTGCATTTTGGATTCAAACCTACTCCGAGTTCCGCGATGTTGTAGCAATTATGGTCGTTGTGGCTGGCGAGGTCTTTCTTGAGCACTTCTGCCTGTTTTCCACCTGAAATACTGGTTATGAACCCGTCTTTAACTTCTACTACGACAGGCTCATTCAGGACTCATATGCCAAGATAGGGAATGCTCGCATCTGCAACGATCCTTCCGTTGGCAGATCCTTCTATCGGGGATGAGTTGGCTTCCACTGTGGGGATCGTAGAAAATTCACCGGGCTCCACTACACAGTACAATGCATTGCCGCGTCTTCCTGTAATATCCAGCCAAAGGTCGGTCCCGCCGGGGGAGGTTACGTGAACTTTGTTCCCCTTTGCAAAAGCATCTGCTACCGCTTTGCAGACGGGCTTGATCGACTGAAAATCTGCCTCGATGCCCCCATGTATCAGCATCTCCTCAGTAAAATCAGTAAGGACAAGGATGCGGGCTCCGTTTGCGGCTGCGGCTTTGACCGCATAGGTGTGTGTCACGGAATAACTTACAGGAATAAGGATCACATCTGCATGCAGCATGCTTTCAGCAATCATCTTGGGAGGTTCTTCGCCGGCCTTTTTACGCGGCTTCATAACGCTCACCACTGCTTCAGCACCGCGTTCTACTGCAGCCGCTGCAAGTACTTTAGCAATATTCTCCTGCACCATATCCGTAATTATCAGGATATTTTCCCCTGCTTTGAGGGAGACGCAATTATCCATGATGGTCTTTGCTCCCTGCATCATTAGGGCTTCTTTCATCTTCAAAGCTAAACCACTCCTCATTTATATTTTTTACATTCCTGTTTTGTCTTTTGAAAGTTTATACTATAATACTACAATCATACAAATTTTTGTCAATACTTAAAATGCATCGAACCCGGTCAATTTGTCTTTGATCTGATCACAGCACTGGAATAATTCTTAAACTGCCTGTATATTTTGTGATGTAGAGCAATAGAGGGATGGCTAATATTAGTTATTGAGGAAAGAAGGATGTTTTAAATGGAGAAAAAAATCAATAT
>JAAYHA010000044.1 GCA_012727545.1 Synergistaceae bacterium
CAAAGATAGTCAACCTGGCCTCAAATTACGCCTCACTTTTGACTTTTGCACTCGCAGGAACAGTCTATTACCAGATCGCGATCCCTGCGGGAATATGCAACATTATCGGAAATTATATCGGTTCCGCCTACGCACTCAAAAAGGGCGGTAAATTTATCCGCCCCATGATGATAGTCGTTCTTATATTTCTGCTTGGCAAAATAGCTTTTGATCTTTTCACGCACTAAGATCAGAATTTATTTTTCTGTGTGACCCACCACGGAGCCATTGATGTATCCCTGTGGCCGCTTGCTGTCAGCTCCCATACTGTTGCAACAAGGCTGTTCATCCTTGCAGCAAAGGCAAAGATCGGCATAAGGGGCAGGAAGCAAAGCCTGGAAAGGTCTTCTTTGGGCCTTTCGGACAGGCATCCGACAAAGATTAGATACATAACAACAAGAAGCAGTAAATAAAAGAGATATACCATCAAGAGCAAAGCTGAAGAATATTCTATCGGATATCGGACGAAGAGCCAGACAGTGTACGCAAAGATCAGGAAGGGCATAACTATCTGAGAAAAGAGTCCTGTTAAAATTATCATCAGAAAATTCGGCCAGCCGAGAAGCTTTGGGTTAAATGAAGGCCTGTGCTTGCGAAAATATAAGTATGAAAGGTCACCGTCCCACCGTATCCTCTGTTTCAGAAATCCTTTAAAGGTGGCAGGGGCATCAGTATGTCCTATCGCTTCCGGATCAAACAATATTCGGAATTCTTTTTTGTATCTTCCAAAATAATTCTTGATCCTGAGTGTTATGTCAAGATCTTCAGCAGTGCCGGCATCCCATCCCTCCACCAGATCAAGAACGCTTTTGCGAAAAACACCGAACGCTCCGGATATGTTGTTTACCATATTGAAGGAACTCAAGCCGGTTTTTGATGCCTGGATCGAGACAAAATATTCTATCGCCTGGAGAGAGGCTGTCAAAGATTCATCGGCATTTCTTACCCTTAGGCATCCTGATACTGCTGCCACTGTTGGATCTTCAAAATGCCTGGTGGCCCTCTCTACCATGTTGTTGTCAAACGAAGTATCTCCATCCAGTGCCATTACTATTTCTCCACTCGCAAAATTGAGCCCGGTGTTAAGGCTGGAGACCCTGCCGCCTCTTTGCCATTTGGGGACAACAAGAAGCTTTCTGTTTTCAAAGCCCGATACATAGTGGGACATTTCATGGGCTGAATCGTAGGTAAATTTGTTTTTTGCTGCACCGTCGATCATTGCCAGCATCTCAATTTTGCCCGGATATATCTGTTCGGTGAGAGACATTATAGTTTTCTGTACATCGCGGCCTTCGCTGTAACATGTGATTATGCAGGAAACAGAGGGGAAATACGGTCTTCGTTCCCCTTCATATCTTCTGTCGACTGTATATTTGATAACACCTATTATGACCAGGATCGCGAGCGGCAATTCAAAAAAGAGGACAAAGGGCATGAATTTGAGTAAAAGAGTACCTGCCCCTTCTTCAAAAAGAAGGGGTAAATATTCTGAACTCAAAAGCTCTTCGAATACTTCCATGTTAGTTCCTGTTTTTCGATCAAAGTTCTTCAGCAAATAATTCCAGATATTTCTCCGCAGAAATCTCATTATCTTCAGTCGGTATCTGGAAACATTTTGCAGTGATCTCAATTTTCTTATCTGACTTGATCTCAAGCTTGTCATTCAGCAGCTCTATACG
>JAAYHA010000316.1 GCA_012727545.1 Synergistaceae bacterium
CTCGCTGCCGGATCCATGTACGCCCTTATCACACTGGGCCTTGCTCTTATATACGGGGTAATGAAAATACTCCATGTTGCTCATGCCTCTGTCTATACAGCCGGAGCATATATGGGACTCTTCATATACACCTCAACAGGCAGCATTCTTCTGGCATTTCTCGGTTCCATGATATTCTGTGCCATCATTGGGGTACTGATCGAACGGCTGATCTACTACCCACTTTTAAAATATCCTCCATACGTCCCACTTATAAGCAGCATTGCGCTGCTTATAGCCATTGAAGAACTATGCCGCCTTGTCGCAGGACCTGAAGTGCGCACATTCTCCGCAGAGCTTCCGTTCCCTTCATTGTCGGTATTCGGAGTGACCATCTCCTCCACCCTTGTGGCCGTATACTGCATTTCTTTTACAGTTCTGGTCTTACTGTGGCTGCTTATGACAAAAACAGAACTGGGACTTGCGATGAGGGCAGTATCACAGGACATGGAGACAGCCTCCTCGTTTGGCGTGAACACTCAGGTGACCATTGCCCTCACATTTGTCATAGGATCGGCTATCGCAGCAGTGGCAGGGATCCTTATCGGCATCTACTACAACCAGGTATATCCGATGATGGGACAGGTCCCTGCATACAAGACACTTGCCTTTATAGTTGTCGGCGGCATGGGTTCCGCTCCCGGAGCCGTCCTTGCCTCAATGCTCCTGGGCCTTGCCGAGACATTCCTTATAGGTTACGCAAACATTCCTATGCCCAGGGATGCTCTGGCTTTTATAGCTATGATTATTATTCTGATGTGGCGTCCCACAGGACTTATGGGAAAGAGATAGGAGAGGCGATATCATGAGCATTTACATGATAAATGTGGCAACACAGATCATCATCCAGGCCATTGCAGCATGCGGACTAAACATAATCGTAGGCCACGCCGGACAGATATCCCTCGGACACGCTGCTTTCGTAGGTATAGGAGCCTACTCCAATGCTATGCTGACGACCGCGGGCGGACTCACCTTCTGGCAGGCACTTCCAATATCACTTCTGATCGTCGGACTTATAGGACTGCTCTGCGGCCTTCCCAGTCTCCGTGTAAAAGAAGACTTCCTTGCGATCACGACTATCGGCATAAATTTTATCGTAGTTGCCGTTTTTCAGTACACGCCGGCTTTGGGCGGAGCCCTCGGCATAGGCGGGATCCCAAATGTTGCCTTCTTTGACTTTGAGCTCAAAGCAAGGGCATTCTTCTGGTTCTGCCTCCTCTGTCTCTTGGCAGTGCTCGCTATAAGCTGGTTTTTCACAAAATCATGGCTGGGCCTTTCCTGTTTCGCGATAAGGGAGGAAGAGACAGCTGCTTCCAGCATGGGGGTATCCCCTGTAAGGGCAAAACTTTCCGCCTTTGTGCTGGGCACCCTGATGGCAGGTCTTTCGGGGATCTTATACGCACACTACATGAAATTCATCAGCGCCGATTCATTCACATTCCCATTCTCCGTAACATTGCTTTCCATAACAGTGGTAGGTGGACTTGGAACGTTCTGGGGGCCTGTGGTCGGAGCTGTTGTACTGGGTGTCCTTCCTGAAGTGTTCAGGCCTCTCGTAGATTACAGGATGTTCCTTTATGCGGCCCTTCTGCTCATGATGATAAGATTCCTGCCCGGCGGACTTCTTGGCGGGTCTGATCTTCTCTCAGTAAAGAACCTCAGAAAAAGAAAGGCCGCAGCAACTAAAGGAGGGGACAAAAATTGACCGATAAGATCCTCTCAATAAAGGACCTGTCAATAAATTTCGGCGGACTGAAAGCAGTCGACAACGTCACTTTTGACATAGGCCGACAGGAGATACTCGGACTTCTCGGACCTAACGGAGCAGGCAAGACCACCTGTTTCAACATGATCTCAGGAGTCTACAGACCCACATCAGGAGAGATCCGCCTCAACGGCAAACGGACCGATGGACTCCCTGCCCATCAGATGGCAGCGCTGGGAGTAGGAAGGACCTTTCAGGTCGTAAAACCATTCAGCGGGCTCACTGTTGAAGAAAACGTCATAGTATCGCTTGGGATGCCACATTATAAAAATTTCTTCCGCTCCTGCAAATTCTGGAACACCGGAGCCAACAAAAAAGCTGCGGGCAAGATACTTGAAACAGTGGGACTCGAACAGGAGGCATCTTCAAAAGCAGGACTCCTTCCATTGGGCAACCTGCGCAAACTTGAAATAGCAAGGGCTCTTGCCCTTGGCCCCACCCTGCTGCTTCTTGACGAATGCTTTTCAGGACTGAGACATGAGGAGATCAGGATCATAGAAGACCTTATCAGGCTGATCAGGGATCAGGGAGTTTCCATTCTTCTTATCGAGCACAACATGCGCGTTGCAATGGGATTGTCAGACCGTGTCGTCGTACTGGATCACGGAAGAAAACTTGCAGAAGGCACTCCTTCTGAAGTCTCCGCTGACCCGGCAGTTATAGAAG
>JAAYHA010000317.1 GCA_012727545.1 Synergistaceae bacterium
AATTACCATGTGTGTCTTTGCCGCATTTACCTTCTTTGTAATGAAAGAAAAACTCACACTTAACTATCTTTGGGCCTCACTATGCATGGTAGGCGCCGTCTTCTTTATCTTCAGGCCCAACTGATCCGGACCCCACATCATTGTACAAAAGAATAACAGCTGTCTATGGCAGACAGCTGTTATCTATTTACATTCTCTTATCAAACAGGGCTTATTCCATTCTCTATCCGGAGAGATGACTTTCTTCTAACTATCCTTTTTAAACATCGTGATCAGGATCGAGACCAGTGCAATGCAGGCTATCACCGCGGGTGCAATGAAGTTTTTTTCCATGAGATCTCCTCCCTCTGTGCCGTCATAAACTGCTTTATTTCTATGATCCATTATATTGAAACGGCAGAGAGGCTGGAATCGAGGAGGGTATGATTCTTTGCAGGGATAATCATTAAATATATCTAAGGATATCGCTATGTTTAAGTGGCAAAAGTGACAATGAGAGGAGTATGATGTTTAATCAGGTTGCTGGTCAGACTGTTCTATAGGGATCAGAATACTGACGGTCGTTCCTTTTCCCTGGACCGAAACGATATCGAACTTGCCGCCCATTGTTTTCAGTCGTTCCCGGATGCTGAAAAGTCCCATCCCAGAGAATTCTTTTATTTTTTGTTCGAAGGTGCCGTTGGTAAAACCTATTCCGTCATCTTCCACCAGCAGCTGGACTTTCTTTGATCCCCATCTCGTCTGTACCAGTACTTTACTTGCATTTGCATGCTTCGTTACGTTAACAAGGAGTTCGTGGGCCATCTGATAAAGAAGGACCTTTGTGTCCTCCGGGATCTTCCTCTCGTTTCCGTGAGTTCGGAAGATACAGTCTATGTCAGTGGTATTCCTGATGCTCTCACACCGCGAGGCAAGTGCTGCGTCGAGGCCGAGTTCATACAAAAGGGGAGGACTTATTGAGAAAGTAAAAGTCCTTGTATCATCGATCAGTTTTTCCATGTCCACCGTTATTTTATTAATCCGCTTTTCTTTTTCTTGATCGCTCAGGTCTGAAGACGCCAGTTCTTTTTATGGAATGAAACAGCGATACCATTGAGTAGCCCAGAGTGTCATGCAGTGTTGTCGCAATGGAGCGTCTGGTTTTTTCTTCGGCAAGAGTTAGGCTGGTCGTGAGCCTTCTAAGCCCTTCCCGTGACTCGATAAGTTGTTTTTCCTTTATGCTCAGGTCTTTTGTCGCCAGGTGAAGGTCGGACATGTCGCGGAATATTGAGACAACATGTCCAATAATGGGGGAAAAAGCAAACATCTGATAATAACCTGGGATAAAACTGCTTTGTCCTTCATAATAACCCGAGTTTTCATAACGGTTGGTCGATTCGTTGAAGTTCACGCAGTCAGCAGATGCGACCCGGAGCATCAACTCCTCCCAGCCGCTGTTTTCCTCACCTGCCCAGACTTCCGTGTATAGGCGTCCGATAACGTCCTCTCTTCCGGTAAAGCCCTTTCGGATGAGATAATAATTAAGATATGCATCGTTTATGCGCTCATACTCAAGGTCAACAAGCCTGTCGGAACGTCCCTTCACAACTCTGTAAACTGCTACGGGATCAAAGATGCTCGAAAATATTGCATCAAGAATTTGTTGTTTTCGGTTTTCTTCATTCATCGAGGTCTACGATACCCTCCCTCATGGCAAAACGGATAAGCTCGTTTGTGTTTTCGCAACCCAGTTTGCGCATAAGATTTGCCTTGTGCGTGTCAGCGGTGCTGCGGCTTATGTGCAGTTCCTCGGCGATCTCTTTTATACTCTTTGATTCCGAGATAAGGCTGAGTACCTGACGTTCCCGTGCAGAAAGGTCCTTTAACTGCTCTAAAGACAGGGGTACGCTGTGCTTGCTGATGTAATCCCTTACAAGAAGCTTGATCACCTTGGAGCTAAGGTACATCTTGCCTGCAAGTACATTTTTTACGGCCGTTAGCAGCTCTGAAGGTTCTGAATCTTTTAATGTATAGGCATCAGCGCCTGCCTGGAGCACCTCAATTATCATTCTCAGATCAAGGTGCATTGACAATATAAGTATTTTTACGTCAGGAAGCTTAGCCTTGATCTTTCTTGTTACCTCGATCCCGTACATGTCCGGCATGGTAATATCCAATACGACAAGATCAGGTTTTTTATCAAGGGTCATCTGCAGGGCATCTTTTCCCGTATGAGCCTTCCCTGCTATTTCTATCCCTTCAACAGCAGAAAGCATCCCGGCAATACCTTCAATAAAGAGTTTATGATCGTCTGCAAGAATAACGCGATGTTTCAAATCCATCACCCCTTACTTACTATATTCTAGCAGTATTGAAGAAAATTACTGGCGGGTAAGCCGTATTCAATAATCAAAAACATAAAATGCCCCGCCGTTTATACGTGAAAAAAACGAATTTCATAAAAATATTTGCCACTTTCACTGGTAATAATGTGAAAGTGGCCGTTTGCATTGAGTTGTGAGAGTCTGAAATCGCGGGCAGTTGTTGGATTCACGAGGCCGTGTGTCCTAATAAAAAAACTTTTAAAAATGGCCTAAAAAGTGCTTGACGAATTTCGAGAGGAGTCATATACTACCTCCTGTTGCGCTTCTGACGACGTCGTTCGCGACTGAATTTTTGAAGACCGCAGCGCGCACCATGACAGTTGAATAGAGGGAAAAGCAAAAGTACGGATAAGGTTTACGGATC
>JAAYHA010000318.1 GCA_012727545.1 Synergistaceae bacterium
CGTTATAAGAAAATATCTTGAAGAGACCGCAATGCGTGACTTCGTCCTTTTCGAGACCGATAAAAGGGTGACAGACCTCATTTTTTGCCGCAGCGGTCTTCGCTTCTCTAAAATCCATGATGCGCTGGTCTTCGTCTTTTCAAAAAAAGGAGCGGAGTGGCTGGCTGCACAAATATCAAGGTACCGCCAGAAAATCAGCAGGAGTCAGAGAGCTCGGCTGAGGGAGATCGCTGAGATACTTGATGTGGGATATGTACCCGATATCATGCTCAGGGGAGTTGGCATATATGTCGGTTCTTTTCTCCCAAAGGAAAAATTGCTAGTGGAAATGGCTTTCAGGGAGAGGATACTTGATGTAGTTGTTGGTACCGACGCACTTTCCCTGGGGGTAAATCTGCCTGCCGAGACTGTTGTATTTGGTCAGATGGCAAAGTTTATCGACGGACCGCTGACAAAAAATGAATTTCTGCAGATGGCAGGACGAGCAGGAAGAAAAGGTTTTTTCAACCCCGGTTATGTCACATATATACCAAGAAGCAAGTGCGAACACCACGATTACGATACAGGCCTTCTTTATCTTGAGACTCTTGATATGCCATGTGAAGAGGCAAAGATAATGCTCCAGCCTGCAGTAGGAAAGCTCCTCAAACAGGAAGTCACCGTTGAAGAGGAAGCAAGGATGGTGGCTGAATTTTCCCTTCCAAGACGTCGCTGCAAAGAGGTGGCTGAGGAGGTGGAAGAACTGCTCAGGATGATCAGGAGGATGCTTAACGACATCAAGGACCAGAGATTCAGGAAAAGCGTGCGCAAGATCCTCGCTGACATCTGGAGCGATGAAATGGAAGCTGAGTACAACATTGCTATTGCAGTCCTTTTTGCGGAGCAGAAATCTCCTGAAGCAATGGATGCCGCAGATATTATGCGCAGGAGTGAGAGAAACTATCTGCAGGCACTTCTAAAAATTAAAAGGTTTGCCAACAGGCTGCCGGAAGGGTACAGTTTTTCTCACATGGAACAGATAGACTATGTGGTAAATCAGATAGATGCCTCCGTTTTTGGCTTCGAAGAAAAGATACATCAGATAAAACTTACAGAAGAAACATGGGAGACGAAGTAGCCGAAAATACCCCCTTAAACCTCCGTAAAACTACTTTAATAAATATCATTTGATTTTCGATATATGATGTCCCTTCAATATTTCAACTTCGCAAGATAATGTTTTATTATAAGCAATCTTTAAGACAACATAATCACAATATCATTTCGATGTGACAGCTTGTGCTCAACGCTTTCAAAAATAATTTAAGATATTTCATAAACAAACAGTAAAATTTTTTCAATATAAAGAACTTGCGGTAATTTACGCTTCACAAAAATGCCAACAATAGCGAAAAAATGCACAAACATATATCTACCTCATCGATAATAAATAAGAAGAATCATCATTTTTCAACCAATATGTTTATATGTATTATATGAATGTTCAGTCTTTCCGCTTGTATTAAGCAAAAGTATTTTTGCCATAATGGCTGAAGACCGGATCAAAAGCAATTCTCTGTTTTTTTACCCCTGTCTGGGGCAGGCGCAAATTTATTCTAATTTCGAGACTTCATTTTAAGGAAGTCAGCAAGCACAAGGAGGGAGAGAGGGCATGGAACTGATACAGAAACACCCGATACTTGAGTTCCATCACGGCAAGGAAGTAACGTTCACATTTGACGGCAAGGATATGAAGGGTTTTGAGGGCGAGCCGA
>JAAYHA010000319.1 GCA_012727545.1 Synergistaceae bacterium
CGCATGTTTGGCACAGACGGTGTCAGGGACATTGCAAACAGGGGGATGATGACGCCTGAAATCGCGATGAAGCTGGGAAGGGCATTTACGCTTTTTCTTTTGAAAAGGGGCAATTCTAAGCCTAAGATAGCTGTTGGCAGAGATACCCGCCATTCCGGACACATGATCGAATATGCGCTCTGTGCAGGAATAACGTCGGCAGGAGGGGATGTTTACACGATCGGTGAGATCCCGACTCCCGGAGTAAGTTATTCCGTTGCAGCCGGTGATTTTGACGGAGGAGCCGTCATAAGTGCTTCACATAACCCGGCAGAGTATAACGGCATTAAATTTCTTGACGGAGATGGTTTCAAACTCTCTGACGATGAAGAACTGAAAATTGAATCTCTATTCGATTTAAAAGAAGAAATTGAGAGGCCGGTCCATGGGAGCATTGGCAGGATCACTGAGGTCCCCGGCCTGACTGATGATTACCTGAGATTTCTTATTGGAATTATGAATAAGGTTGAAAAGAGAGAATATTCGATCGTGATCGATGCTGCTAACGGTGCCGCATCAGCGCTGGTAGAACCGCTTTTCAGGAACTGGAAGGGTAAGGTCTCAATTTTCGCAAACGAACCAGATGGCTTAAATATTAATTTGGGCGTTGGGGTCACAAACATGGGTTTTCTGAGGGAAAAGACTCTTACTGAAAAGGCCGATATTGGAATCGCTTACGACGGCGACACGGACAGGATCCTTATGTGTGACGGAAAGGGCAGGGTTATCGACGGTGACATCATGCTCTGGGTGATAGGACGCTGGCTTTCAACGAAGGGGACTCTGGGCTCCGGTGTTGTAGCTACCGTTATGAGCAACATGGTGCTTGAGGACCTACTCGGGAATGAAGGGATAAAGGTTTTCAGGTGCGGTGTAGGTGACAGATATGTCCTTGACACTATGCGCAAGGAAAAAAGCCGGGTCGGCGGGGAACAGTCAGGGCACCTGATCGCCCTTGACTTTGCTAACACAGGAGATGGACTATGTTCAGGCCTTTTGTTTCTAAGGGCGATCTCTGACCTGGGTGAAGACATATCCACACTTTCTGACAGATTTGACAGATACCCTCAGGTACTCAGAAATCTCAGAATTGAAAACAAAGATATAATTTTGGGCAGTTCCAGGCTTAAGAAGGCTGAAAAAACGGCTATGAATGAGCTTGAAGGGAAGGGTAGGATGCTACTGCGCCCATCTGGCACCGAACCTTTGATCAGAATATTTGTTGAGTCGAGGGACCGTGAACTCATGAACGCTACAGCTGACATGCTTGAAAATACTATACTTGAAATAGCATCTACAGGGGGTAATTAAATGACATTCCACCACATCAGAAAGGCGGTCTTTCCTGTTGCCGGACTTGGCACGAGGTTTCTGCCGGTAACTAAGGACATTCCTAAGGAGATGATGCCTCTTATTGACAGGCCCCTTATCCATCATGGAGTTGATGAAGCTGTTGCTTCAGGATGCAACGATATAATATTCGTTACAGGCACGGGAAAGGAAACTATATTCCAGTATTTCCAGCATTCACCGGAGCTTGAGGCTCATCTTACGGAAACAGGCAAAGAAGAACTGGCAGAACAATTGAGAAAGATACCTGAACTTGCCGACTTTCATTACACTCTTCAGGAGAAACCGCTTGGACTTGGCCATGCGGTACTTTGCGCAGAAGAATTCTGCAAAGATGATTACTTTGGGCTTTTGCTGCCTGATGATGTAATGCTAGCCGAACCAACAGTGCTTGCTCAGCTTGAATCAGTGAGAGAAAGATACAGCGGCTCAGTGCTCAGTCTGGAGGAAGTTGATAAAGATGATACTTCCAGATATGGCATAGTTGATGCAGAAGAGGTAGAGCCGGGGGTTTTCAGAGTCAAGGGGCTCGTAGAGAAGCCCGACCCGAAAGATGCCCCGTCAAACCTGGCAATAATGGGAAGATATGTGCTCTCACCCTCTGTTTTCAAGCATCTTAAGAGCATAAAGCGGGGAAGTGGGGGCGAATACCAGCTGACCGATGCTATCGCTTCAATGCTGGAGGAAGAGCCTGTTTACGCGCTTTTGTACAAGGGAAGAAGGCTGGACTGCGGAGTGAGGGAAGGCTGGATAAAAGCAACCATTATAAAGGCACTTCAGTACCCGGATCTGAGGGAAATAGTAATTAACACTATTGAAAAAGAATTGAACGTGAAGATATGAAGAAGCAGGGCTCTCGCCCTGCTTCAATTTTACTGTCCGGCCGTTTCTGAATATATTAAATAGACGGCTCATCTGTGAACGGGAAATATATCCTAAGATGCGTCACATCTTTAAGCGCAAAGTCATTTCTCCCTGAGACTTCAGGAAATTTTTCCCATGGTCCTCCGTTTCTTCTTGCCAATATGAGAGATCTTCTTCCGTAGGTCGACCAAACGTCCCACAGCAGTTCCCCTTCTGATGGACCCGAAACAAGAACACCTTTGAAAAGAGGGAATGTACCACCCATCATTGCTTTTCCGTCAACAGGGCCAATTATCATCCACTGGGTCATGTCCCATGAACCCTGCATTTCTTTTGACAATAGTGCGTGGTCCCAGGGAATTATCTGGAATCCGCCGATCTTGCCCCTTTGCGAGGAACTGAAATCCATCACACCACAGTGATTTGCCCTGAGTGCGCCGGTTTTTTGGAACAACGTTCCTTCAAAACGGCCTGTTCCCGCAAGAGGCCTGATGACACGGCCTATGATGTGATATCCATCCTTGCTCCACTCCGTTACCCTTCCTCCCGGTCTGTTCTCGATCTCAGCCATGTATCCATGATCCAGTTTCTGAACAGTAATGATCAGAGTGTCTCCCTTTTTGGGGAGATCACTGGGCGATAACGCATATCTCTCACCTGTATTGCCTTTTATTACTGAGACCTTTGATCCTACAGGAGGGGCCCACGCGCCAAAAATTCCGTTCCCGGCCGTTGAGGATATTACCACGGATGCTCCGGGTCCTGCAGCGGGGGCAATAGTTTCGCGCGGAATGATACTGAGGGTCCTTCCTTTTTCTTTCTCGACAGAAACAAGCATGTGCACTGCGTTGACAGCAGATGCGCATACTTCCCCGGGAGTGCCCCATGCGCTTGCGCTGTAGCTTGGCCATCTGGTGGTCTGAGGTAAGGCGACTACCTGTCCGATAACAGCAGTTGAACCGTCAGTAGAGCGTACGGTAACATCCTGTCCTGGTTCCATGGGGATCTTTATCTCGTAAAGGATGGAAGTTGTTGAGTCTGCACTGGACTGAGAACAAAAAACAGTAGCAGACAGCAAAATTATCGTTACAAAAAGAAGTATGTTTGTGGTTTTTGATACGATATGCTGCAGAAGAGAGAACCGGTTATCAATTGTAAATAGAGCTGTTATTTTTCGATGAAACAATCTGTGCAAAGACCGTAGAGGAATACTTCTGCATTGTCGATCTGTGCAATGCTGTTCTGGGCTGTGCTGGCAGACTTAAAAAATCCCTCTTCGTCAATATCAAGGTCTACAAGCTTTCCGCATTTTCTGCAGAGGAAGTGACCGTGCGTCGATGTTGTAGGGTCAAAATATACCCTTTTGTCGTCGATGCTCAGTATCTTGATAAGACCCGCGTCCGCAAGAAGCTGTGCTGTGCTGTAAACAGTTGCGACAGACATTGTCGGGTAATCGACGGCTAGCTCTTTGTAGAGCGTGTCAGCTGACGGATGATCTGTCCTGCCTTCAAGCTGCTTCAGAATAGCGATCCTTTGAGCGGTAATTTTCGCCCCTCGTCCTCTTAGAATGTTTATGCCTTCACTTATTGTCCACATAAATAGATACCTCCGGTTTAAATAGAATCCGACTTAGGAGTCATTATAAATCATATAGAAATAATTGTATATATTAAGAGGAAATTACTGAAATTATAACAGGTTCCTTAATGACAATAACATAGCCCCTCCATCTACTTGCCTAATTTTCTATATACAGGCTATAATGTCCGTTGCACGTAATGGGGTGTAGCCAAGAGGAAAGGCAGCGGACTTTGGATCCGCCACCGATGGTTCGAATCCATCCACCCCAGCCAGTATTTTTTGACAGGGTAGGCAATGACAGCGCCTTCTCAATGTTTTACTGTGTTTTATATAAATTCTAAGCTTTTCATGAAAGGAGCCGGAGTCATGCAGCATGAGCAGAAACGTTTCTGTGTATTGATATTGGCGGCAGGCAAAGGTACACGTATGCGCAGTAAGACGCCCAAAGTCCTTCACAAAATAATGGAAGAACCGCTTCTTTATTACCCCCTTTCAGAGTTAAGGTCCGCAGGTTTCAATGACATTTCTGTAATGGTCGGTTTTTCTGGTGAAACAGTTGAGGAATGGATAAAGAACGAGTTTCCCGGAATCAATGTTCTGTGGCAGAGGGAACAGCTCGGGACCGGACACGCTGCCAAGCTTGCCCAGGAATGGTGGAAGGATTACGAAAACGTAGTCATCCTACCGGGTGATACTCCGTTGATAAAGGCTGATACCCTTAAGAAATTTATTAATGCACATGTGGAAAAAAATAACAGATGCAGCTTTCTTAGCTTTGACCTCACTGATCCGACCGGTTATGGCAGAGTAATCAGGGACGGCATGTCAGTAAGGATAGTGGAGCACAAGGACGCTACTCCTGACGAAAGGAAATGCCGTGAAGTCAACAGCGGGATGTATGTATTCAGCACAGAGGCTCTCTCTGCTGTCATAGATGATTTGAAGTGCATGAACAGCCAGAAGGAATATTATCTTCCGGATGCAGTTGCTCTGATAGAAAAAAACGGCGGACGTACCGATGCAGTTAAAGCCTCCGATCCAACGGAGTTTCTTGGGATAAATGACCCAAATCAGCTGGCAGAGGCTGCTGCGGTAATGAAGAAAAGGATCCTTGATAAGTGGATGGGTTCCGGCGTAAGGTGCAATGACCCCCTTTCAATATGGATAGGCCCGAGAGTATGCATTGGCGAGGATACCGAAATACAGCCAAACGTCCAGCTCTGGGGTGAAACATCGATAGGCAGCGGGTGCAGGATAGGAAGCTTTACTGTACTCCAGGACTCCGTTCTTGAGGATAATGTGGAAATAATCGGATCGGTGAGGATCAAAAAGAGCAAGGTCGGTGAGAGTTCGATAGTCGGTCCCTTCGTTTTTATACGGGACGGGGCAGAACTGCATCAGAATGTTCACGTAGGAAGATTTGTCGAGATCAAAAAGAGCATTGTGAGGAAGGGTGCAAAGGTCCCTCATCTCTCATATGTGGGTGATGCTGACATTGGGGAACATACGAATATCGGAGCAGGTACCATAACCTGTAATTATGACGGAGAAAAAAAGAATTTTACAAAAATTGGCAACAATTGTTTTGTCGGCAGTGATACAATGTTTGTAGCGCCGGTCAACATTGGGGATAATGTCGTTACGGCGGCAGGTTCTGTGATAACACAGGATATACCCGAAGGTGCTCTCGGTGTGGCAAGAGCAAAACAGAAAAATATTGAGGGCTGGAGTTCCCGCAGAAAGATCCATAAGGGAGGAAATTAACATGTCTGCAGGTTTGAGGGAAGTCAAAATTTTTTCGGGGAGTGCTCATAAGCAGTTTGCTGAGAGCATATGCATGAATCTGGGTGTTCCCCTCTCTGCGTCTAAGCTGTTCAGGTTTTCTGACGGCGAGATAGGCGTTTCAATAGAAGAAAGTGTCAGAGGAGCCGACGTTTATGTAGTACAGCCTACTTGTGAACCCGCCAACGAGCATCTGATGGAACTCCTAATAATAGTGGATGCACTGAGAAGGGCATCGGTCTATCGCGTAAACCTTGTAATGCCATATTTCGGCTACGCCAGGCAGGACAGAAAGACACGCTCGAGAGAACCGATCACATCGAAATTGATAGCAAATCTTCTGGAAAAGGCCGGAGCTGACAGGGTCATTTCTGCAGACCTACATGCAGGCCAGATTCAGGGTTTTTTTGATATCCCGGTCGATCACCTTACGGGAGTTCCTCTTCTTGCTTCTTATTTTCACAGGACGCTTAAAAAAGAGGTCGATCAGGGTTTGGTAACAGTTGTATCGCCAGATATAGGGGGAGTCGTGAGGGCAAGAAAATTTGCTGAACAGATCGGAAATGCGGAACTGGCGATCGTTGACAAGAGACGCTCACACGAAGTGACAAATGTTTGCGAAGTTATGGAGATCATAGGAAACATAGAGGGCAGGACCGCTATCCTTGTCGATGACATAATCGATACTGCCGGTACAATGGTAAAGGCAGCTGAAGCCCTCCGGGAAAGAGGCGCCAAGGATATTTACGCATGCGCGACGCACGGAGTCCTTTCCGGACCCGCAATAGACAGACTCAAAGCATCTCTGATCAAGGAAGTCGTTGTAACTGACACGATACCGCTCAAGGATGAAAAGAAATTTGACAGACTTACCGTACTGCCAATAGCACCTCTCTTTGCGGAAGCACTCAGAAGGATCCACTCTGAGCATTCGGTAAGTATACTTTTCCGTTAGGATCTAAAGAAGGTATCTCTGCGACGGATCCCGTCGTTGAAAGACATAGAGCAAAAAATATTACCAAGCATATATTATCTGAGGAGGAAACATTCAATGGCAGCAAAAAAACAGCAGCAGAAAATTGAATTTACATTAAGAGAGAAGACGGGAACCGGCGTCTGCAGGAAGATCCGGGCTAAGAATCTTGTCCCTGTTATCCTTTACGGTCCCGAGCATAAGGAAGGACTTGCCGGAACTGTATCTGCAAGAGCTATCGCACCCATCGCCAACAGCGTAGCAAGAGAGACGACAGTCATTGAACTGGCGATGTCTGACGGCAAAGAATGTATGGCCCTTATCAGGGACGTACAGCGCCACCCCCTTACCCAGAACATTCGTCACATTGACTTCTACCAGGTACTCAAGGGACACAAGATCAAGGTCGAAATACCGATCAGAGTGATCAACAAGGAACTTGCTCCCGGATTGAAAGAGGGCGGACTTCTCAACCAGATCACAAGGTCGCTCTTCGTTGAGATCAAGCCCCGCGACATCCCAGAGGATATCGTTGTTGACATTGCAGAACTCATGATCGGAGGAGAAATCTTCATTAAGGATCTTGCCCTGCCGGAGGATTGTGACCTTCTGTCCGCAGAAGACACGCTGGTGCTTCATATTTCTCAGCCAAGAGCCGTTGCTGAAACAGAAGAAGAAGAGATCCTTGAAGAGGAATCAGCAGAGGTTGAAGTACTGGCGAAAGGCAAGGCCAAAGAAGAGGACGAGGAATAGCATCGGAGAAGATACGAAACCGTTATGAAATTAATAGTGGGGCTCGGCAACCCGGGCGTTGAGTACGCATGGACCAGACATAACGCCGGATGGCTTATGGTTGACTCTTTTGTTTCAAGACTGGGGCTTTCCGAACCTCAGGCAAAATTTAAGGGAGCCTTTTGGGGACCTGTACTTCATAACGGAGAAAAGATATCACTTCTTAAACCTTACACTTACATGAACCTCAGCGGCTTATCTGTGGCAGAAGCAGTACGCTATCAGAACATTGAGCCGTCTGAGGTCCTTGTGATATATGATGATGCAGCACTTCCTTTCGGAAGGGTAAGGATAAGGGAAAAAGGCTCTGCCGGCGGTCAGAAAGGCATGATGTCCATTTTGGGTGCCCTCAAAACTTTGGAGATCCCAAGGCTCCGGATAGGAGTCGGTGAGCCTCAGGGGCCTATAAATATGGCTGACTGGGTGCTTGGAAGGATCCCTCCCGGTCAGAAGGAACTTTGGTGTAAACTTGAGGATGTTGCATGGGAAGCATTAAATATCTGGCTGAAATATGATATCCAAAAAGCCATGAGTACAATAAACGGACTCAGGCTTGATGATCAGGAAAAAGCGTGACCGGAGGTCGCGTTTTTTTATGGAGTTTTGAGCAATGATGGATAAAGAAAAAGAAAGTATGCATTTAAGCAGCCTCTTTGGACTCGACAAGGAGTTCTGGCTGCGGAACAAATCAGTTCATCTGGCGTCAAAAGGAGCAATGAGGAGCTGGGCTGTAAGAGGCCCTGACACTTCATTGCTTGTTTTGCTTCCTGACCAGAGACAAGTAAGGGATTTTGCCGCAGATTGTGAGATACTGGAAATTTTCAGCAGAGTAGAGATGCTCCCGGATATGCCTTTGACTGAGGATGAATCGAGGTCTGAGGCCCTTAAAGTTCAAAGGGGAGGCATACTTGAAAAGTTCAGGGACGAGGGCGGTGTTATGGCTGCAACTCCTGCATCCCTTCTTGCCCCGTTTTCTGCAGGCGGAGAATATTATGAGTTAGAACAGGGAAAAGAGACATCAAGGGAGAGGCTGCTCGGATGGCTTTCCCGAAACGGCTATGAAAGAAACGAGCTTGTCTGGTCGCCGGGCCAGTTTGTCTCAAGAGGCAGCATCGTTGACATATTCAGCCCCTCCGATCCTTTTCCGATCAGACTTGAATTTTTTGATGACGAAATTGAAAGCATAAGGTTTTTTGACCCTGAAACACAAAAAAGCCTTCGTACCCTATATAGATGTTCTTTAAAGAGCCTTATATCGAAAAAAGAGGTCGAGCTTGAAAGATTTCTTCCCGAAGAGATGAGGATCATTTTTTTCGATCCCAAAGGGCTGGACACCACAGCTGAAAATTCTGTATGGCTATGGCAGAACCTTGATCGTGACAAACAAAATTTAGTTCCCTGGAAAAAATGGGAAGATCTTTGCAGTTACTTCACAAAATACCGTCGCATAAGGGTAACAAGAGACGTAAAGAATTCCACAGTCAGGCTCTCAATAAAACAGTTCCCCCTTTTCAGGGGAAAGTTGCGGGATGTTGACCACTTTTGTGAGGATCTTTTACGCGAGGGTCACGAGATACAGGTCTTTTCTGAATCAAAGCTGAACCTTTCCTGGGCAGAGTCAAGAGGTTTCAAAACTGTAAAAGGTGTTCTTTCAGAAGGGTTTATCGATACAGAAACGAAAAAGGCCGTCCTTACAGACCTTGAACTTTCCGGCGTCTCACTTTCGAGGCACAGGACAGAGGTCATAGCACCGAGCGACTGGGGGGCAGGCCTCATCCCAGGCCAATGGGTAGTTCATGATGATTATGGCGTTTCCAGGTATCTGGGACCCCAGTCGATCGGATCCGAGGATGGGGAAGAGGAATACCTTATCCTCCAGTTCGCTGAGGATAGGCGTCTGCTCATCCCGATACTTCATTTTTATAAGATATCTCCCTGGACGCCCCTGCCCGGGCAGGAGCCGGCACCTGACAGTCTAAGGGGGACACAGTGGAAAAAGGCCTCTGCCAAAGCAAAAGAGATGGCGGAAAAGGCTGCGAAGGAACTTGTTCAGATATATGCAGCCAGAGAGCTTACGAAAGGTTTTTCCTTCCCTTCGAACCGTGAGTTGATGAAAGAGCTTGAAAATAGTTTTGTTTACGTAGAAACTAACGATCAGATAAAAGCGATACAGCATGTGGAAGACGACATGGAAAGGCCTGTGCCCATGGACAGGCTCCTTGTAGGGGATGTCGGCTTTGGGAAAACAGAGATTGCGATAAGGGCCGCAGGCAAGGCAGCTTTCAGCGGCAAACAGGTGGCCATTCTGGCACCGACGACACTTCTAGCCCAACAGCACTACGAGACATTTTCTTCAAGGTTTGGCAATCTCCCGGTAAGGGTCGAAGTCGTATCAAGGTTTGTTCCATTTTCCGCCCAGAAAAAGATCCTTGAAGACCTTAAAGATGGAAAAGTGGACATCATAATTGGTACACACAGACTACTTAGTCAGGATGTTGCATTCAGGGACCTGGGGCTTGTAGTAGTTGATGAAGAGCACCGTTTCGGAGTAATGCACAAAGAACATTTAAAGAGAATAACACCCGGTGTTGATGTGCTCATGCTCTCGGCGACTCCCATTCCCCGTTCACTTTCGCTTTCCATGAGCGGACTGAGAGATATGTCTGTCCTCCAGACTCCGCCACAAAGACGCCTTCCCGTATTGACTGTAGTCAGGCCATGGTCTGAAGAGCTTCTGAAAAACGCTGTTTTGAGGGAGAAAAACAGGGGGGGACAGGTCTTTTTCGTTCACAACAGGATAAATGACATCCACGAACGTACCGTCATGCTTAAGAGGCTTTTCCCAAAGCTAAATATCGCGGTCGCTCACAGCCGGACTCCCGAAGCCCAGCTTGAAAAAACAATGATGAGGTTCTCTCTTGGAGAAATAGATATACTTATATGCACTACCATTGTTGAGAGCGGGCTTGATATACCAATGGCAAACACATTGATAGTCGACGATGCCCAGGAGCTGGGACTTGCACAGATGTACCAGTTGAGAGGGCGTGTCGGCCGCAGAGAGGAACAGGCATACGCGTTCCTGTTCTATCCTCCTGACGTCCATCTTTCAGTTGAAGCGAGCGAACGCCTTGAGGCGATAGCTGAACTGGATGAGCTGGGTGCCGGTTACCGGCTTGCCCAGAGGGATC
>JAAYHA010000320.1 GCA_012727545.1 Synergistaceae bacterium
AACAGATATTCCTTAATGAAGCCTGTTCTTCCGGATGCGGGTCGTTCCTTCAGAATTTTGCCGAGTCACTTGGCATGGAGATGGATGAGTTCGTATCGAGTGCGGAAAGGTCCCTCTCTCCTGTTGATCTGGGCTCAAGATGCACTGTCTTCATGAACTCCAAAGTGAGACAGGCGCAAAAAGAGGGAGCAGCGATAGAGGATATTTCAGCAGGCCTCGTCTATTCAGTCGTACGCAACGCCCTCTATAAAGTCTTGAAGATCAGAAAGATGGAGGATATCGGCGAACATATAGTGGTGCAGGGCGGAACATTTAAGAACAATGCCCTTTTGAGGGCTTTCGAGAAAATTACCGGGCGTGATGTCCTGCGGCCGGAAATATCGGAGTTCATGGGCGCATATGGAGCTGCGCTCGTATCAAAGGATCGGGAAGGCGCCGAAAAAAGTTCGTTGATTTCAAAAGACTCGCTACTCTCCTTCGATTCCAAGTCAGACACAAAGCGCTGTTCAGGCTGCGGGAACAATTGTCTTCTGACAGTCACTGTCTTCAATGGGGAGCGCAGACATGTCACCGGAAACATGTGCTCGAATGGGGAGAACGTCGGGCAGGCAAGGCCTGAACTTCCGCCCAACCTTTACAGCGAAAAGTATAAACGGCTCTTTGACTATTATGTGCCTATAGAAGAAGGAGATGCCCCAAGGGGAACCATCAGCATTCCAAGGGTGCTTAACATGTATGAGAATTATCCCTTCTGGTTCACACTTTTCACCGATCTGGGATTCAGGGTCGAACTCTCTTCCGGGCGCCCTGACGGATCTCTTGCGATCGACACTATCCCATCCCAGACACTTTGCTTCCCAGCCAAGCTGGTCCACCGCCACGTGCAGGAACTGCTCGACAGGGGAGCCGAATTGATTTTTTATCCCGGAATACAGCAGGAAAAAAAGGAGTACAGGGATGCAGACGATTCCTTCAACTGCCCCGTCGTAGCGGGCTACCCCGATGTCGCAGGACTGAATGTTGATGGGCTGATCTCAGGCAAAGTCAGCTACATCCACAGCTTCTTTCCGATAGATTCACCTGAAAAAATGGCCGGGCACCTAGTAAGAGAGTTCAGGCGTCAAGGCGTGACTTATGATGAAGCAACGAAGGCCCTCAAAAAAGCGTATGGGGCGCAGGAGGAATTTAAAAAAGATATAGGAGCGATGGGTGATAGAGCTGTCAGGTATATCAAGGAGAGGGGGATAATCGGTGTAGTTCTGGCGGGACACCCGTATCACCTGGACACTGAAGTGAACCACGGCATTCCCGAACTTATCAATGGATACAACGTTGCGGTCCTAACAGAGGATTCAGTCGCCGAAAGACCGATCGGCGCAGAGACCGGCAAAGGGCTGAAAGTGATCGATCAGTGGGTGTACCATTCGCGGCTTTACAGGACTGCATATGTGGTGGCAAACGACCCTGATTTCAGCAGGATCGAAATGGTCCAGCTGAACTCATTCGGCTGCGGGCTGGATGCGATAAGCGCAGATCAGGCTGCGAAGATCCTTGAAAAAGAAGGGCGGCTCCACACTCTGCTGAAGATAGACGAGAGTACAAACAACGGGGCAGTGAGGATAAGGATACGCTCACTTCTTGCCGCCGTAACGATGAAAGAATCTTTTTCTGGAGAAGCCGGCAAGTCTGAAATTCCAAACATTGCTCATGTCAGCCCTGTCTCAGGAAAAAGGACGATACTTTGTCCGCCGCTCTCACAGTATCACTTCCAGTTTCTTGAACCGATAATGAGGGCGGAGGGCCATGACTTCAGGGTTCTGCCCGAAGGCGGCAGGGAGTCGGCCGAGCTGGGGCTGAATTATGTCAATAACGACGCATGTTACCCCGCAATGATAGTGGTCGGGCAATTTCTGAATGCGCTCAAAAGCGGCGAATTCGATCTCCACAATACTGATTGCTTCTATGCACAGACAGGCGGATCCTGCAGGGCAAGCAATTATGTGCCCCTTTTAAGAAGGGCGCTTGACGATGCGGGTTTTGAAGATGTGAGGGTCCTGGCAGTCAATTCTCAGGGGAAAAACTCTGTAAACTTCCGTCTGCCTCCAAAGGTGATATTTCGGACAGCGAAAGCAATGGTCTACGGCGACCTGCTTATGAGGCTCCTCTTGGGGACCAGGCCCTATGAACTGAGACCGGGAGAAGCAACGGAAGTATACAATGCATGGTCATCCAGATATAAAGATGCGATCAAAAACGACAGCGGACGTGACTTCAGTTCGGTAGTGCGTGAGACTGTCGCTGATTTTAACAGGATCCCGGTAAGCGGAACAGAAAAGCCCAAAGTTGGAATAGTGGGGGAGATACTGGTCAAATACCACTCAGGCGCGAACGAGCGCCTTGTTGACCTTATAGAGTCAAGCGGGGGAGAGGCTGTCCTGACTGATATAGCTTCATTCCTGCTTTACTGTCTATTTGATCCGGTCTACAGGTACAGGTCTCTCTCCGGAAGTTTTTGTTCCGCTATAAAGGGAAGAGCTGCCATCGCAGCGATAGAGATCATCCGCAAGCCGGTAAAGGATGCCCTGAGGGGTACCAGGTTCGGATGCCTCCACGACATATACGCAATGGCTGATAAGGCTTCGTCTGTTGTCTCCTGCGCGAACCAGGCAGGCGAAGGATGGCTTCTTACTGCAGAGATGATCTCGTTGATCGAAAGCGGGGTCAAAAAAATTATATGTGTCCAGCCTTTTGCATGCCTTCCCAACCACATTACAGGTAAAGGGGTCATCAAGGAACTTAGACGCCGTTACTGCGGGACCAGTTTGCTTGCTCTTGATTACGACTCAGGGACAAGTTCAGTTAACCAGATGAATAGGATCCGGCTGCTTATGTCCTGAGTGAAGTGCAAGGAGTTAACAATAGACAGAACTGTCTGTCCAGTTACGCTCCAATTCTTCGAGCCTCTTAAGTGCCTTTGGACCAAGCTGTTCCGCCACCTGGATCAGAAGGGTGTTGATAAGCCCGATGGGTATCAGGAGCGAATCTATGTGCGCAATGTGCGCACATGGGGATACTATACACATATCAGCAGTCTTTGCCAGAGGGCTGAAAGGAGAGTCTGTAATAGCTGCTGTAAGGAATTTTCTTTTTTTAGCAAGAGTTATGCATTCGACTGTCTGCCTTGTGTATCTGGGATAGCTGATGCCTATTACTATGCTCTTTTGGGGAGCCGCCACAAGGTGGTTCCCCATTGTATCTGTTGTGGGAAGAAATACATTTGAAAAAAACCAGGAGAGGTAATATTCCATGTAGACTGCCAGTGACCTGGTACTTCTGAGACCGATTATATAGATAGCTTCTGAAGAGCATATTTGGGCAGCAAGATTTTTGATTGATGCATCATACACAGTTGATAGGGATTCCCGCGCCTGTTCAAGATCGCTGTTGATGATCCTCGCGATCAGGCCACCTGTCTGAGGCTGAAGTTTGTGTGTCTGGAGACGGCCAAGGGTAGAAAGCTGGTCTTTGGCCTCTTCCTGCAGTGACTTGATAAAATCCGGAAAACTTGCAAATCCAAGGTTCGAAGCCATCCTTATTACCGAAGCTTCGCTTGATCCCGCGTTTTTGCCAAGCTGGAGGGCAGTCAGGAAGATCGATTCCAGTTTATTCTTTAACATGTATTCTGCGATCTTTCTCTGCGCAGGCGGAAGACTGCTCAGATTATTCTCAACGTTTCTCCAGCCCATGATCGTTCCTCCTAAAAGTATTGAAGATTATACATTACAGACTGCCACAATTTCAGCCTCGGTATAAAACATTTTAACTTTATCACAAATAATGCCGAATTTGCTGCCGTTGATTTCCAATTTAGCAAAAAATATAAAATCTATTAAGAGTTGACAAAAAAAATGATATAAGGTATAAAAAACTGAAGGAAATCCTTCATATGCTATTATGCTGTCACAGGTGAATACTGTAAGGACTTAAAGCAACTGCAAGCATCGATCTTTTTTTAACAAATTATCTCTTCATTTTGAGTCAAGACTATTTAAAAAGCATTATGATTTATTTCCTTCAATTTTATGGCGGGAGGTAGAACACAGGATGTTACAGCACGCATTTCCCCGAAGTTTTAAAACAAATTACATCGAAGCAGACCATGGCGAGGGTATCTATATATATGATACCGAAGGCAAAAAATATCTTGACGGATGCTGCGGAGCCCTGATCTCAAACCTTGGTCACTGCAATAGAGAAGTGATTGATGCTGTGAAGGCTCAGTATGAGAAGATAGAATTTGCCCACCCATCGCGCTGGCGCTGCTCAATAGTTGAAGAAGCAGCATCTGCCGTTGCAGAAACCGCCCCGGGCGATCTGGACCAGGTGTGGTTCGTAAGCGGAGGAAGCGAAGCGATCGAGTCGGCAGTCAAGCTAGCCAGACAGTATTTTGTTGAGAGAGATGGTCCTGCTACAAGCAAACATCTGACTATCGGCCGCTGGAATTCATACCACGGCAGCACGATAGGTACAATGGCGATAGCCGGATCCATGGCCCGCCGCAGGGTATTTTCCCCCCTGTTCAGAGAATCTCCCAAAATAGCTGCAGCATACTGTTACCGTTGTGAGTTCGGAGCTGAGTATCCCTCATGCGGCATGATGTGTGCAAAGCATCTTGAAAAAATGATAAAGATCATAGGTCCGCAGTATGTTTCGTCCTTCATAGCGGAACCTCTTGTGGGTTCGACGGTCGGTGCGATCACTCCTCCTGATGAGTATTGGCCGATGATAAGGGATATCTGTACCAAATACGATGTTCTTCTTATCTCCGATGAAGTAATGACGGGCTGCGGAAGGACAGGAAAGAATTTTGCAGTCGATCACTGGAATGTCGTGCCTGACATCATTGCAACTGCGAAAGGCCTGGCTGCAGGATATGTGCCTACAGGCGGGATAATCGCAAGAAACGGTCTTGTCGAACAGATAAAGAATGGAAGCGGATCATTCATGCATGGGCATACATATAACGGAAATCCGATCAGTGCTGCCGCTGTATGTGCTGTTTTTAAGTACATGAAAGAGCACAAACTGGTCGAAAATGCTGCCAGAATGGGGGAGATACTCGGAGCAGGAGTGAAGAAGATCGCAACTGAAAATCCGATAGTCGGAGACGTCAGAGGCAAAGGACTTATGTGGGGATTCGAACTGGTAAAGGATAAATCAACCAGAGAGCCCTTCGATAAAACCGGAGCGGCGAATATTGCCACGAAGGAATGCGTGGACAGAGGCCTGATCATCTATCCCGGTTCAGGTCAAATCGATGGATTACTGGGAGACAATTTCCTTGTTGCACCTCCACTTATCATTAACGAAGAACAGGTGGGCGAACTTCTTGAAAAACTGGCAGCAGGCCTTGATGCAGCTGCGAAAAAGTTAGTCTGATAATTGAGCTTTACTGTCGCAAAGACAGGTAATTCATAGTATGCAGTCAAAATTATTTTCTGAGGAGGTACAAGTTTCATGAAGAAGAGAAATATTATTGCACTCGGAATTATCGCAGTTATGCTTTTTGCAGGGATCGCTTCTGCAATGACCTTCATCACGATCGGATCAGGCGGAGTCGGAGGAACATACTACCCGTTGGGCGGAGTCATGGCTGAACTTCTGACCAAGGGCGGTTTGGACATCAAGGCAACATCACGCTCTACTGCGGCATCCAAGGAGAACTGCCGTCTTGTCGCTTCAGACAAAGCCCAGATAGGCATGACAATGGGTTCTACATTATATCAGGCATACACAGGAACGGAAGCGTTCCAGCAGGATGGGAAACTCGCGCTCCTTACCCTCATGAACATGTATGCCGCGCCTCAGCATCTTGTGACGACAACGAGAACAGGCATCAAAACATTTGCTGACCTGAAGGGAAAGAAAATATCTCTCGGCGCCCCAGGCGGCGGAGACCAGCTTCTTTCCATGATGATCCTTGAGGCTGCAGGATGGGATCCTGACAAGGATATCAACAAGCAGCAGCTTACTCAGCCCGAAGCGGTAACCGCGCTGAAGGATGGGAATATCGATGCAGCTTTCTTCAACTTTGCGGCTCCGGGTTCAGCGATAATGGAGATAGCGGCTGTACGTGACGTAGTTTTGATATCGCTTCCCGATGACGTTATCGATAAGGTTACCAAGAAGCACCAGTTCCTCCTGAAATACACTATCGAAAAGGGAACATACACAAAACAGGATCAGCCATGCAAGACTGTGGCTGACGCAAACTTTCTCGTGGTAAACGGAAAAATGACAGAAAAAGTTGCATACGATACTCTAAAGACTTTCATTGACAAAAAAGAAGAACTCATGAAAGTCACTCCGCATGCAGTC
>JAAYHA010000321.1 GCA_012727545.1 Synergistaceae bacterium
ACCTCATCCGCCCAAGAGCTCCGCTGACCGGCGCTTTTTTTGTAATAAAATAAGGAAAATCGAAATCTGCATGCGCTTCATCCGCGTCAAGCCTTTCTTGAAGCATGCGAAGAAGATTTTCCATATTGTGAAATGTGACCTGTTTTTCCTGTTCCGCCAGAACTTCAATGAAACGGCTCATATGAGTTCCCCTGTAATCACGAGGCAGAAAGACAGAAAGACTTACATTTGCGATAGTCTCCTGGATACCGTTATATCGGTCAAGCACTTGTATCGGCCAGGACAGACTGTTTATTCCGACCTTGTCTATCGCGATATTCCTCTTATCCTGTTCACTCTGAACATCACGCACTTTTAGACATCCTCTCTGCGGCAAGTGACTGAGGAGCTCTCCGTTTCCCAGACACGAACCTCATAAAGTTCGCAGTTATGACGTTTTAACGGCTTGTCAAGTTTTTTGAATATCCACACGGCAATATACTCCGCAGTCGGCTGTGGAAGGATGTCATTGATGTAAGCGTGGTCAAGTTTTGACAATACAAGCTCTGATACAAGCTTTTTAAGTTCTACAAAATCAAAAACCATACCTTCATCGTCCGGTTCCCCTTTAAGGACAACTGCGAGCCGGTAAGTATGTCCATGAAGATTCTCACATCTCCCGTGATAATTTACAAGTTTGTGGGCTGCATCAAATTTAAAGTCTTTTCGAAGGAACATTATTCATACACCTCTCAAATCATCAGAAACCTTCTGATAGATTGTACCACTGCTTTAATAGATGATATACTCTATCAAACAAAAAGGGGGCATATCAATTGAAAATAACAGGCATTTTTGCACCGGTACCGACGCCATTCTCAGCGGACGGTTCTCTTGACATAGAGGCATGGCGAATAAATCTCAGGATATGGAAAGAATCTGCACTGGACGGGATCGTTATATGCGGATCTAATGGAGAGATGCCTTTTGTAACAGTTGAAGAGCGTATTCTTTTGACAGAGGTCGCTGCTGAAGAAACCGGTGGAAAGCTAAAACTTATGGCGGGAGCACACTTCCCTTCAACCCGCGAAACTGTCGCGTGCGCAAAAGCGCTAGCGTCAGCGGGAGCTGGGGCTCTTTTATTGCTTCCTCCGCACTATTTCAAAGGAAATCAGACGGCGATCCTTAATTACTTCATAGAAGTTGCTGACAATTCGCCAGTGCCGATATTCCTCTATAACATGCCGGCAAACACCGGGGTTGATATGGAGACAGAAACAATAATATCCGCTTCGCAGCATCCAAATATTAAAGGCATCAAAGACACATCCGGAAATATGACAAAACTGGGATACCTCGCTGCAGCTGCACCTGAAGATTTTTCCGTTTTCGGCGGAACAGGAAACTGGTTTCTTGCCGCTCTGGCAATGGGTGCCTGCGGAGGAACAATGGCCGCATCCATTCTTTACCCCAACACATGCCGAAAGATATACACTTCATTCAAAGAAAACAACATTAAGGATGCGATGGAACTTCAGGCTAAACTTCTTCCTGTAAGCGACGCACTCACACGTAGGTTTGGAGTGCCGGGGCTTAAAGCAGCCCTTGACAGCAAAGGAATGAGAGGCGGTCCCTGTAGACTGCCGTTGCTCCCTGCATCTGAAGAGGTCAAAAAAGAAATAATGACTATTTTGGACAACTCCGGTCTCGACAAATACGAGACTTGGAGAGCATAAATATTTTTTAAAGGAGGAAGTTTGATGGAAAATAAAAAAG
>JAAYHA010000045.1 GCA_012727545.1 Synergistaceae bacterium
CTTTCGGCTCTTTTTAGGATAAACTCACTGTCCATTTTTTGCTCCGTCCATTTTAAGAAGCCTCCACAGTTCCTCGGAGGGTTCGGGAACAGGGTCCTGAAGCTTGTCTCCCATCGATCCGACAACAGCTGCATCAATATTTATTTTTGACAATTCGCTGAGTGCTTCTTCTGTCATATTTACGGGGACCGCTGCAAGAAGGCTGCCCGAGGCAATAAGTCGCAGCGGATCGAATCCAAGCGCTTCTGCCGCCCTGGCTGTAAGGGGATGGACCGGAACAGCATCATAGTCAAGTTCTGCTCTGAGACCGCTAAGGGACGAAATCTCGCCTATTCCTCCCATGAATCCGCCCTCAGTAGGATCATGCATAAACTTGGCAATCTTTCTTAATACTTTGGATTCTTCGAGTACCGATGTTTTTTCAGACCAAGAAGCCATTTCTTGGACCTCATCTTCAGACATGAAAGGTTTCAAAAGTCCTGGCTTGTCTGTCGCCAGGATAGACATGCCCTCTATCCCTATATGTTTTGTTACTATCAGAGCATCTCCGGGCTTCAGTTCGCTTGCTCTCAGCACTCTGTCAGCTGTGCCGATAAGGGCTCCCATGATCACAGGCCTATCATATCTGTCGTTGAATTCTGTATGCCCTCCGGCCACAGCAATTCCCTGAGCAAGACATTCTTCGTGTATCTCACTCATTATCCGCGCTGCACCCTCTTCTCCCCATGAAGGGGGAAGGATGAGCGTAACGGCAAGATATGCCGGGTCTCCTCCTTTTGAGGCTATGTCGTTTGAATTTATCCTTACCAGAAGTCTTCCCGCACCTTTTTCAGCACCGACTATGGGATCGGATGAAAAGATAAGGTACTTTCCTTTCGGCCATTCAATAACAGCAGCGTCTTCTCCCACTGCCGGGCCGATAAGAAGCTCTTCCCTGACTGTCCCGATGTAGTTCAGTACGTTTCGTTTGAGAGCTTCAGGCGAGAGTTTCCCGGATGGCAGTCCTTTTGTCTCGTCCATTTTCAGTCACCTGTTTCTTATTGAATAAATGCAGCCGCAGTAGTCCTGCCTGTAGAGCCCCAGTTTTCTGCTCTCATCCACAGACCTTTTGAATCCGTTGTTTTTTCGCCAGATCTTTGAGATCCAGACCAGACCGTGCTCAGAGCAAATTTTTTCTCCTATCCCGTTAATGACTGAGGGGTCTTTATGCGGGCTGATAGTGAGGGTGGTCGTCAAGGATCCTGCACCGCACCTTACAGCGTATTCAGCCGCTGCTTTCAGCTGGAGCTCAAAACAGAGCAGACACCTCTTCCCGCCCTCAGGCTCAGATGCAAACGCTTTCGTTTCCCCTATCCACTTTTCGGGGTCGTAAGGCATTACATGACAACCTATCCCTTTCGTTTGGCAAAGAAATGCTACAGCGGCGGCCCTTTTTTGAAATTCTTCCTCAGGATGGATGTTGCCCCCGTAGAAAAAACCTTCTGTTCTGTATCCCTCATCCAAAAGGAGATCTGCAGGTACAGTTGCATCAGGAGCACAGCATATATGAAGGATCAGTCGCTTTTTATCATCCATGTATTTGAACGGCGCCCCTTTATATCTGCTATTCTGTTGCCTCTTCTTCTGCCACAGCTTCCGTTGCGGCATCTCCGTCAACATCATCAGACTGTACCTGCTCCGGCAATGGAAGAGTCTTCACTGCAAAGATCAGGTAGCCGGTATGGCCTATCATCACATCTTCAGGCCTTATGCGGTTAGGTTCGGTCTTGTAGTAACGAAGCATCAGCTCGACCACCTGGACATCAGCAAAACCGAATTCCGAGAGCTTAACAAGGGTCTCCGATATCTGATTTGCAGTAGGAACAAGTATGCCAAGGTGATTTCCTGGAGCCAGTGCCTCATACGCCTTGTCTATATACTCCCACGGAGTAGGGATATCCAGGAAAACTGCGTCCGCATCCCTTTCTTTGAACCCCTCGTCAAGCGATCTGACGTTGAATTCTATCCTGTGTGCAACTCCCCATTTTTCAGCGTTCTTTTTTGCAAGTGCTGAGAATTCCTCTCTTCGGTCGTAAGTGCAGACCTTTCCCTCGTCACCGACAAAATGGGCAAAGGTACAACAGAGGCTTCCGGAGCCTGTACCGCATTCGACCACGGTACAGCCCGGAAAAATGTTCATGTGCTGGAGTATGAACCCTGCATCTTTAGGGAAAACTATCTGGGTCTGTCTTTTTATCCTCCTGGTGTATCCGGCCAGGGTCGGCCTCAGCAGATAATAGACTTCTCCTTTGGGAGTAACTATTCCTTCCCCGTATCCGTGTTCCATAAGGTCAGAATGCTTGATCTGCCCAAAGTGAGTTCCCTGAGACATCCCCGGTGTTACTTTTATGAGGAAATTATCTCCCTTTTTAGGGTTCCAAATAAAAACCAGATCTCCGGCCTTTATCATCTAGTTTAAAATCCCTTTGACTTCAGATGCTATATCTGCCGGCGAAAGCTTCATTTCAGCCATAACTTCACTGCCAGGCCCTGAACATCCGTAATGGGTTACTCCCATATTGACTATCCTGACTGCCTTCCCTGCACGTGCGAACATCATTGAAGATATTGAGCCGATACCTGTATTCACATGATGGTCCTCACATGTAATAAGGGGTTTGTCTCCCACAAGCTCGATGAGTTTCTGAGCATCCATACCGAGCGGAGATGCACAGTGAAGGACTTTTACACTGATCCCTTCGGCAGCCAGAAGATCATGCGCAGCAATTGCCCTGCCTGCAAAATGTCCCATTGAAAGGATCACAGCATCTTTGCCATCCCTGAGAACATCTATCTCGCCGTAGTTGAATGTGTATCCCTCACCATAGAATGGAGTCCCGTCCTCTTTGAGAACAACGGGAAGTACGCTTCTCCCCATTGCAAGACATACATTGCCCGGTTCTTTCAGCATCCATCTGGTGGCCCGGTCCGTCTGGTTGGGGTCGGCAGGAACTATGACCTTCCATCCAAAAGTGTTGCGGAAGAGTCCTACATAATCTATGCACTGGTGGGTCATTCCGTCTTCGCCTACATCAAGTCCTGTGTGCGTGAGAACTGTTTTGACAGAAGCCTTGTTTATGTCGTTGAGTCTCTGCTGATTGTATACTTCATCGGCTCCAAAAACTCCAAAAGCGGCCCATAGAGATACTACTCCGGCTGCGGATGCTGCACCGGCAACGGTAGCAGTAGCGTGTTCCTGAATACCCGATTGTATGAAATTGTCAGGGCATGCCTTGGCAAAACCGTCGACCTTCACTGAACCGGCGAGATCGCAGTCAAAGACGATGATCGGAGTACGTCCCTCTTTTTTGTAATTCAATTCACCGACCTGTGCAAGGGCCTTGCCAAAGGCTCCTCTGTTGTCTTTCTTGTCCTCTTTAGTGTATGTGACAGGGGTCCCTGTTTCGAGATCAGGCACGCATCTTATCACTTCGCGTCCCTTGGGAAGTTCGCCTTTTCTGGCTTCAAGCGCCTTTTCAAACATCTCCATATCAGCTCCAAGCTCTCTCAGGGCTGTTGCGAGATCCTCTCCTGATGCGGCCTTTCCGTGATAATCAGGGATATTCTGCATGAATGAGACCCCTTTGCCCATGACTGTCCTGCAAAGTATCACATAGCATCCCTCATGGGTCACGGCACACCTCATTGCATCATATATCTGTGAATAGGAGTGCCCGTCGCACTCTATGACATGCCATCCGTCTGCCTTCCAAAGCGCGGGGATATTGACAGGCATTACTTCTTCGATACGGCCGCTGATCTGTATATCATTCCAGTCAACCAGAACGGTGAGGTTGTTAAGTTTTTCTTTCGCTGCTATCCTTCTTGCTTCAGATACCTGTCCTTTTACCTGTTCCCCGTCACCCATTACTACCCATGTCTTGGAGTTTGATCCGCGTGCCCTTGCTGCAAGCGCAAATCCGACACCTGCTGCAAGTCCCTGTCCAAGGTTGCCCGTTCCCCAGTCGACACCGGGAACATCCCTTTCAACATGTCCCTGGAATGGACTGCAGGTTCGCCTGAAGTTCGGATACATCTCCTCTGGAGAGAAAAACCCGTATGCCGCAAGGGCGGAATAAAAGCCGGCGGATGTGTGTCCGTGGCTTATTACTATCCTGTCGCGTTCCATGCAGTCAGTTCTGTCAGAGGAGACATCTGCCGCAGCAAGCAGTGTCATGTATATGTCCATCGAAGAGAGCGCTCCGCCGGGGTGTCCGCTTTTTGCGGCAGAGGTCGCTATAACCGACCACACTCTGCCTTTTCGCGCTTTTTCCTTAAGTTCAGTTGTCATTTCCGGGCTGACCTTTGCAGCCCTGAAGCCTTTCATTTCAGTCGTTGGGTCCATTTCTTAATAACTCCTCTCGATAAACAGAAAAATTGGTCAAAACACAGACAGGTCAATTGTAACCTTAATATGGAAAATTTGGAAAAATATTTTTGATAGTTTATAATAGCGAATCGCTTTATACTTATCCGCGGTCTCACTCGATCGTTCAAATGCACGGCAGGAGGAATCAACTTGCGTATAGCTGTACTGGTAAAACAGGTCCCGGCAGTCGATAACGTCAAAATAGATGAAAATACAGGAACAATGGTCAGAGAGGGAGTGGAGGCTGAACTCAATCCGCTCGATCTCCATGCTGTCGAAGCAGCTGTAAGGATAAAGGAGAGCATGCCGGAAGGATCTGTTGAAATAACAGCCATTACCATGGGACCTCCTCAGGCAAAGGCATCTGCAGCATATGCTGTCTCTATGGGATGCGACAGAGGTGTGCTTGTCTCTGATAAAAAGTTTGGCGGATCAGACACACTGGCCACATCAAGGACCCTAGCCAAAGCGATCAAAAAACTTGGTTCTTTTGACATAATACTGGCGGGCGAAAGAGCCACAGACGGAGAAACAGGTCAGGTCGGACCTGCTTCTGCAGAATTCCTCAACATACCGGCGCTTACTTATGTGAGTTCGATAGATAAACTTAATGATGAATATATAGAAGTCACCAGGTCAATAGAGGGGGGCCATGAGAAGCTGAGAGCTCCGCTTCCCGCAATGGTGATCCCTGTCAAGGAAATGAACATTCCAAGACTCTGTACTCTTGGCGGGAAACTGCGCGCAAAAAAAACAGAGATACCTCTCCTGAATGCCGA
>JAAYHA010000046.1 GCA_012727545.1 Synergistaceae bacterium
ATGGACAGAGTCCAGTAACTGCTGAAAACCCACCGACTTCATCAGTCCATATGTGTGAGTTTGTACCGGTAAGCAGGCTTTCTCCCGGTTTCCCCACGGCCGCAAAGGCAAGCAGATTTCCCATCGTCCCCGAACAGGCATATAATGCCTCCTCTTTTCCCGTTATCTCAGCTGCATAGGAAGCCAGCTCGTTCGATGACGGGTCATCACCATATACATCGTCCCCTACTTCAGCGGCAAACATTATCTCCCGCATTTCTTCTGAAGGTCTTGTCACAGTATCACTGCGCAAATCTATGAGCCTCATTGAATATCTCTCCTTTTACACCGAAAGAGACAGAACATCGTTCAGAAGCTGCTCTATTGGCTTAAAATCATTAATTAATCGACAGCGGGCCGTGTCAAATTGTTTCCGACACGACCCGCTGTTATCGCCTTTACATATTACTATTTGATTTCTGTTTCAGTTTCTTTGAATATTACTCCCATTTTTTCCAGAGCCGCCAGTTCGGGCTTATAAACTTCCGGCATTGCAGGAGTAAGCACACCTGTCTTGGTTATTTTGCTCTCCAGGATCATTTGTGCACCCATTGCCGGGGGAAGTCCGGTAAGGCGGGCAACTGAAAAATCTTCATCCGAGCTTCCGTAATCAACAAGGGTCGAGCGTACAAGGACCTTACGGTCTGGATATTCGATAATAAAACGGTCCTCCATCAGCGACATATCCTGCTCGCCTTCCGCGAACTCAAGTTTTTCGCTGTACAGACACTCTACAAACTGATTCATCGTACCGTTTTGAATCGGGACAGCCCTATCATCAAACAACCCCAGCCATTCAAATTTGCGCATGACAGTTGAGTTTATGTCAAGCTTCAGAAAGTCGCTTACGGCTTTCCTTATGCAGGCATCTTTTGAGATCCCGACAAGTTTGCGGGTAACATCAGCATAGGTCATTCCGGTGAAATCCATTTTGTCTTCACTGCAGAGACCAAGATCCTGCATTTTACATATCATCTCGCACCAACCAACATAACGCAGTGTACCTCGGAATATCTCCCTTACCTCGGGGATGCCATAATATTCGACATATGGAGTGGAATCTGCATTCGCATAGGCTTCGTACCAACCCATATCCTGGATCTCCACAAACCTGGCATGATGGTAGGTCTCCCCATACGGCCAGATAATGACCTTGCCATCTTTCATTGTCCTGGCTTCACGCCTGCTTGCGCCTATTAGGCTCGAGGGTGCCCAGGAGAGTTTATATCCCAAGGGGTTGTTGTTGTCTTTTGGTGCAGGTAAAGCTCCGCAGAGTGATACAAAAGAGGTGACCTTTCCACCTTTTGCATGTGCCTCAGATATGGTCTTCATCGCCGACATATGATCAATGCCTGGATCAAGACCAAGCTCGCAGAGGAGCGTGAGGCCTTTACCCTTAGCTGAAGCATCAAGAGCTTTCATGCCCTCTGTCACGTAAGATGGGTTGACGTAGTGGACTCCGGCATTTACACATGCCTCAGCTGCCGGAACCATGAACTCCCGCGGCAGGAGGCAGATCAGAAGGTGCGGCTTCAGCTCTTCCAATACCTCAGGCAATTTTCCCATTGCATCGCCTACTACAGCATGTCCGTTCGGATGCCCTCCGAGACAGCGGTCTATGTTTTCCGCAGAAATATCTGCTGCATATACCTCGTATCCATTTTCCAACAGATACTGCACACATGGACGGGCTACCCTTCCTGCACCAAGGACTACAACTTTTTTCATTTAAAACAGCCTTCTTTCAATATATTAATTGTTACTGCAACTCAATTTTATTGGAAAGTTTCTCTCCCCATTTTTTGCTGAACAGCACTCCAAAGGTGAGAACAAGGGCCATGAGGAGCACGACTAGCAACGGTGTATCGATAAATCCAGCGATAGTGTAACAAATAACGCTTGCAAGACCCACTGTCATGGCATAAGGAAGCTGCGTCTTTACGTGGTCAAGGTGATCGCATGCGGCTCCCATTGATGAAAGAACTGTTGTATCAGAGATCGGTGAGCAGTGGTCTCCGAAAAGGCCTCCTGAGAGGACCGATCCTATCGTTGCAAACAACGGTGCTCCAAGTGCCACAGACATAGGTACCGCAAGAGGCATAAGAATGGCAAAGGTACCCCATGATGACCCCGTCGCGAAAGATATACCGGCACCGGTTATAAAGAGCAGTGCAGGAACGGCCCAGCCGGGAACAGTTCCCTGAGCAAGTCCGACTATGTAATTCGCTGTGCCTAGAGCTTTGCAGACAGAACCAAGCGACCACGCAAGTACAAGGATCATAAGGATAAGCACTACTTCCTTCGCTCCGTCCATGTACATTTTGAAACATTCGCTTGGAGTTTTCACCTTGTTTTTGATAGTCAACAGCATACAGGAGATGGCAGCCGTAAAATAACTGAAGCAAAGTGTTGCCCTAAGGATGCCGCCCGGCAGTCTCTTGAAGGGGAACCCGTGATAGATGAAAAGTCCGAAGATACAGATAAATAGAACTATAAGGGGAACTACCATCATTGAAAGTGTTGCACCCTTATGGACTTCATTGATGTCGACAGAGAGGCGTACAGGTTTTGCATCCGGCCAGAAGGGCTGCCCTGTTTCGATCGTCCTTTTTTCAGCCTTGTACATGGCACTGAATTCATATCCTGTAAATGCGATCACAGGGATAAGGAAAAGTGCTCCTATCGCATAGAACTGGAAGGGGAGCACGTGCATGAAAGCAGTAAGAGTATCCATGGTTATGCTTGCCGCTTCAAACTCCTTCTGCATCAGACCAAGGATATAGACCCCCCATCCAATAAAGGGAATAAGGATACATACAGGTGAAGATGTACTGTCCAGGAGCCATGCAAGTTTTTCGCGGCTGATCCTCAATTTATCGGTGACCGGCTGAAAAGAAGGTCCGAGAATAAGCGGATTTCCTGAATCGGAGAAGAATATTATGATCCCGCCAAACCAGACAAGAAGCTGAGCCTTGGTCCTTGTATTGATGTAGGAAGCGATCTTGTTTGCAAAAACCGGAGCGCCGCCTGAATGGGTAAGGACACCGACAAAACCCCCAATGAATATCATCATGACCAGAAGGTTTGAATTATATGCGTCTGATGCCTGAACAAAAATAAAATCTTTGATGAAATTCTGAAGTGCAAATACCGGGTTCCATCCGTTAAGAGCAAGTGCTCCGAAGAGCCCCGCCCAGAACAGGGCAGAAATAACATTCTTTGTCTTGATAGCCAATATTACCGCGATCAGTGGTGGAAGAATAGAAATAAAACCATAACTTTCCATTAACTTATACCTCCTTGAGCCAACGCTCTTTGAATTACGTCCCACACCATTTATCTTATTGTCACTAATTCTTGGATAAAGGCAGAAACGCCACTCTTTATAAAATCACGAACGTAAGTTCGTTATTTTGTTCACTAAATCGTATCCAACTGTGGATTCATTTGTATAAGCAATAATAATAGGTGAAAATGCGCATGTCAAGAGCAGGTAAAAATATGGATTCTGATTTTATTGGAGGGAGAAAAAACACGGTGACTGGAAAGGTTGCCGTTATTTAGCTATATGCTTACTATTATTGATCCCAGAATTATCGTAACAATACCGATCCATTGGACAAATGAAAGGTGTTCCTTTAAGAAAAACCGGCCGAACATTGCCGCCATAAAGGGGCTGGTTGCTGTAATAGCAGTCACAATAGCAACAGGCATAACTCTGATACAGGTCGTGTACAGCATAGAACCTACGCTCAGACCTATAACCGCAGACCCCATAAAATATTTCCAGCCTGCTTTAGGAACGCTACGCAGAGGAATTATTTGCCCGGGGAAAAATTTCATCATGATCATGCGGTGGGACCAAGAAAAAATGAGCAATGCCACAGAACGATAAAAGGTAAGTTCCGAAGGTGAGAGCCCCCCTTGAATCATTGCAAGTTTTGTCAAGGGGGAAGACATGGCCCATGCCAAGCCGGCTCCTGCTGCCAACAAAACTCCCCTGACCATTTTTCGCTCCTTTTTTACAGAAACATCTTCTTCCATACGGTCGATCTGCTTTAGATTCCTGTTTCCAAGCCTCAGGCACAAAAGACCTGCAACGACCGTCGCTACGCCGATCAGGATCTTCACCGTTACAGGTTCACCAAGCACCAGCCATGAAGTCAGAGTGACCAGCATCGGATATGAATTGGAAATCGGCACAGCAAGGCTTACACCTATTTCATCTATAGCAATAAAATATAGGATGTCTCCAATGAAAAACCCGAGAAATACGCTGGCAGCAACACAAAAAATTGCTACAGGTGAAGTTAAAGGTGTGAATTGACCCTCTGAGGCAAGGAAAGCAATGATGAACGCAGAAAGAAAAAAGGCTATCGATCTTATAGGGTTTATCTCATTCGGAGTACACTTCGAGACAGCCATCCCTCTTGCAGCCATAATAGGAGATACAGCCCAAAGCGTTGCAGTTATAAAACAGACAATAAAACCCCATAAAGGCATGAAGGCTTCCGTTATCTATCAGGACATCAGGTTGAATGGATTTCTTGCAGTAAAAATTCCTGCGCTCTGTCCAGCTGGAATACGTCCGGCTATCCTTGAATAGGAAGTATAAATATGGTTGCGCATTACGTTCTCAGCAAGGGAACCGTCCCCGATAGCTATAGCCCTTACTATTTGTTCATGCTCAGTACAACTGATGGAATTTGAGGGATCCCTCGGCAATTTTATTGGAGCAGGAGGCACATAAAATCTGTCAAAATAAAATGTGTACAAACCTGCACGCCAGTACACCTGCTTTACATATCTCTCAATATATGCGTTTTTAGACAGCTGTGCCAACAACAAATGGAATTTATTGTTAACAGCGGCGTACTCTTTTCTTTTGTCCTGGCTGTATTTTTCCTTTTCTTCATCGAGCAGTGATTTCAGCATATCCACGTCTTCATCCGTACGGCAGAAAGCCGCCTCCATTGCAGCCCGTCCTTCCAGAAGAGCCCTTGTTTTAAAAACCGAATTCATATCTTCAGGCGACAATTGGGGAATGTAACATCCCTTGTTGCCTCGAGCCTCAAGAAGTCCCTCAGCAACCAGCTGACGAAGCACGTTTCGTATCGGCGTACGGCTCAGTCCAAGGGATTCAGCAAGCTCAGTCTCCACAAGCCTGTCACCGGGAGCATAGTTTCGTGAAAGGATCATTCCGATAATAGATTCATAAGCAATACTCTCAGCATTTTTCATCTAAATCACACCTTTTCACTATCTTGTATCCAAAATAAAAAACAATTTTAATTTGTTACCGACCACATTATACAGCGAAGATCAATAAAGGAGAATCGTTGTGATTTTAACAAAATGTTCAAGTTCTGGAGGGGTTGGCAATCAGTTGCAAATCAATTGGGGCGATTGGTTAAGATCTTAGAAGCTTCTTTTTCCGTCAGGAAAACTTTTTAAATTAACCATAGTGCTCGAACTATTTCGAATGCGTTTTGAGATGCCGGGGCCCATTCTTTAGATTTTAACTTCGAAACCCAGAAAGTGATAACCAAAACCTATGGATCCCGGCTCAGTGGCATAACGGGATGACATTGGGGAGTGGATCCCGGCTCACGGCCAGAGAGCCAACGAGTTGCGAGTTGCGCGAATCGGCTGGTAGTTA
>JAAYHA010000322.1 GCA_012727545.1 Synergistaceae bacterium
AAGTGAAGGATTTTGAGTTTTGCTAAGTCAGCGCCGCGATATGCCCCAATTGCGGGGAATTGGGATTTAGAGCGAGTGATAACGACGCAACACGCAGTGGAGCCTTCCGAAGGCGTATACCAATACGTCGAAGGAAGGCTCCGCAAGTGTTGCTAAGTTAGCGCCGCTCAAAATTCCAATTCCTACCGGAGGGGGACAATTTCAAGCCAATACCCATCAGGATCCTCTATAAAATAAATGCCCATATCCTTATTTTCATAGCAGATGCAGCCCATCTTTTCATGATGGGCATGGGCGGCCTCTATGTCCTTTACTGTAAATGCAAGGTGGAATTCAGCTTCTCCAAGGTCATATTTTTCTGTCCTGTCGTGAAGGTACGTCAGTTCAAGCTGAAAACCCGTCTCTCCGTCACCAAGGTATACTAGTGTGAAATCAGGCTTCTCGACCCTTTTTACCTCTTTCAGGCCAAGTGCCTCTTCGTAAAATTCCATGCTTTTTTTTAGGTCAAGAACGTTGAAATTGAAGTGAGCAAATTTTGCTTTCATGAAGATCACCCTTTATTAGTAGTATTGACGGTTCGTTATTCTTTAAGCCCTTTCTCAAGTTCTGTGCAGAAAAGTTTTACCGTTTTGAAGGTCCTTGTCAGCTCTGTTTTGCTTATTGAAGACAGGGCCTTTATTTCCCATTCGTGCAGGTCGTTTACCAGCTTTTCCGCAAGGTCTCTGCCTTCCGGGGTAAACCTTATAACTTTTCGCCGCCTGTCTTTTTCATGTGGAAATCTTCCGATCACAGACTTTCTCTCCAGCGCGTCAAGGGTCGCTGTCATTGTCTGTCTCGGTATTCCAAGGTAGTCGGCTACCTCTGCGGGCTCCACTCCTTCGGGCCTCATATAGAGCTCTTCGATCAGAGTCATTGCGCTGTTCGATAAACCGTGCTTCTGCGCCCATAATGTATAAACGCGGTCATAACGGCGCCATAGGTCTGAGAGTTCCAGGAGTGTTTTTACGTCTTTATCGTCCCTATTTTTCATATGCCGTTATCGCCTCCTATATATTTTTGTGGACAAGGAGCGGAATGGTTACCCTCCTCGATCCCAAAGCCCATACAGTAATTAAGATAGCAGAGAGAGCTGCATTTGCAAAGGTCATTGACAGCCAGATGCCGTCCAGCTTCCAGAAGCGGGGAAGCAGCCACAGGAAAAAGGGGAGTATCAGCAGAGGGTCGGAGTAAGTAAGCAACGAGGACTGACCAGACTGCCCGACAGACTGGTAATATGATGCCCCCACCTTTACGATGCCGACGAAGGGAAACATCGGCGCCGCGAGGATCAGCCCTTTGACAGTTATGGCGGCTGTTGTTCCGCTCATTGAGAAGAAGCCCGGTATATATTTGGCGAAAAGAAGAAGGAATGCTGAGCAGAGAAGCCCTATCCCGAATGCGGAGGAAAATCCCATTTTCGCCGTGAACTGCCTGCGCGCGGGCAGCGAGGCCCCGTGGTAATAGCTTATCAGAGGCTGTATGCCTTCTGCCACGCCCTCCTGCAGCATTATCCCCACAGGGATGACATAACTTATCACTGAGTATGCCGCAATACCCTGTTCACCGCCGTATACCAGCGATTGCCAGTTATGCATGATCATAGTAATGGCCGCTGCCATCTGTACACCAAAAGGAGGTATACCCATGGTTATGATCTTTCCCGAAAAGGCAAGGGATCCCCAGGCTTTTTCAAATCTCAGCCTGACATTGGAACGGCGCCCAATAAAGTGATAAAAGAAAAGTACCGCCGTCAGCAGCTGGGAAACTACTGTCGCCCAGGCCGCTCCCGCAACCCCGAAGGGGTAGACAAGCACCCAGAGCCAGTCAAGGATGATATTCAGCACAAAACCGGAGACCATTATGTACATTGCTTTGCGGGGATAACCGTCGTTTCTTACGGCTCCCAGAAGCCCCATTGTGAATATCTGAGTGAAAGAGAATAAAAGCAGTATCAGTCCATAGACCAAGGCTAAATGTGAAAGTTCTGCCGAGACATTAAAAAGACCTATGAGCTTAGGCAGTGAAAGGCTGAAGGAAAAGGAGACCAGAAGGGAGGCGAGGGTCATCAACATCACCATAGAGGTGAGTATCCTCTCTGCAAGCCTTGTCCTCCCTCTTCCCCTGCTTATGGAAAGAAGGGCTCCCCCTCCTATGCCGATCCCTGCTCCCGCAGCCGTCGCAAAGAGAGTAAAGGGATATGAGATGCCTATAGCTGCGAGGCCTGCTTCGCCCGCACCCATTCCGACGAAGAATCCGTCAACTATCGTATATACACCGCTTAAAAGCTGGGAAGTAAGTGCAGGGATGACAAACCTGCAGAAGAGAAGAGACATATCCTTATAATTTTTGGCTTTAAGGGCCAACATACTAACAACTCCATATAATCCGATTTCGTATTATCCATATATGGATTTTACAACATTTTACTATTTTGTCAACTTCTCCGAATGGGCAATACACTCGATTGCGGTAACAAAGATAAGATGCTAACCTCATTATTATCTTTGACCGGAAACTGAAAAATGCGAAGCGGGGCCGCCAATGAAAGTGTGCGATACGGATCCATGCAAGACACAACATCTTAAGATGACGACACAGCCGATACCGGGCCTGGTTATCAGGCTTGCGATACCGACTGTGATAAGCATGCTCGTGACGGCTTTATACAACACAGCGGACACGTTCTTCGTCTCAAGGCTTGGAACGAGTGCCAGCGGAGCTGTCGGCATCGTCTTTTCAATAATGGCGATATTCCACGCGATCGGGCTGACCTTCGGCACAGGGGCAGCAAGCATGATTTCAAGGAAACTCGGCGCACATGAGACCGACTCAGCCAGCACATACGCCTCGACATCCTTTTTCCTTGCATTCGGCACAGGGCTCTTTTTTACTGTTTTCGGCCTTCTTTATCTCGATGATTTCATGATCAGGCTCGGTTCAACTGACACCATCCTTCCCTATGCAAAAAGCTATGCAAGGTACATCCTTCTCGGAGCACCGATAATGTGCACCTCTTTTGTCATGAACAACATCCTCAGGGCTGAGGGCAAGGCGGCGCTGGCAATGGTCGGCCTTGTAACGGGAGCTTTGCTCAATATCGTGCTTGACCCGATATTCATATTCACCTTCGGCCTCGGCATATCAGGAGCAGCGATAGCAACACTGATATCCCAGTGCATCAGCTTTTCGATACTGCTCTCAGTCTTCATCACCCGAAAGAGCACCATCAGGATAAGGATCCCCAATATTTCAAGAAAACCCAAAGAGTACTTTGACATCCTCACTCTCGGGACTCCCTCACTCTTCAGGCACGGACTCGCAAGCATGGCAGCAGTAGCATTGAACGTTTCCGCTTCCGTCTACGGTGACGCGGCAGTGGCAGCCATGTCTATAGTGGGACGGACCTTCATGCTCGTCCTTTCCGTTATGATAG
>JAAYHA010000323.1 GCA_012727545.1 Synergistaceae bacterium
GCTCCGCTTTCGACCATTGCCACAAGTTCGATAGCCTTCTGGCGCACGGCTCTCTGGGGATCCTTCATTGCGCGTTCATAGAGTCCCTTGTCACCATAATATTTTTCTGCCAGCTGGAGGACAAGAAGGCTTCTGTATCCGCATGGGTCTGCGTCAGGTTCTGAGTGTCCCCAGCGGACATCCGGCCTCATCATGACTTTTGTCCAGTTCTTTGTATTGACCTCATCCTTGTATTTTGATTTGGGACCATACATGAGAACGATCGCATTGCTTGCAAAGGTGACGTTCCAGTCTGCGCCCGCAGGACGAAGGAGCTTCTCGATGACCATGTAGTCAGCAGAGAGAAATACATCGCATCCCCCGCCAAGATCGGTTATCTTACGTGCCAGTGCCGCGCTGCCCCCTGATTCTCTGAGAACATCCACACCGGGGTTGGCTGCTTCATAGAGAGCCTCGATCTTCGCCATGGGAGCGGCGAGACTTCCCGCGTGATAGATCGTGACCTTTTCAGCGGCAAGAGCTCCGCCTGCAAAGGTCATTGCCATAATTACCGCAAAAACAAGGATCAAAAACTTTTGAAACTTTTTCGTGTTGAACATAACAAATACACCTCCGTTTATTTTTGTGTAACTATTAAAAAACGTGGATAGAATTCGGTTCGAAGTTTATCCAGCATTCTTCTCCGGTACGGATGTCGCCTGAGACAAGGTCTGATGAGAGTACATTTGCTGTTAGCCTGAACCCTGTTTCAGTCTGGACTGTGACATCAAAGACCATTCCTCTCGGTACGAGTGATACAGTTTTTCCATGGAATGTGTTCTTGTCAGATGTCGGGCGCGTCTTTGAAATTTTTATTTCTTCGGGGCGTATTCCAATAAAGCCGTTTTTTTCAGGTAAGCTGCCGGATATCTCTATTACTTCGGTATGGTTCTCAACAAAGGCTTTTTCATTGCATACTCTGCATGCTATTATGTTTTTCATTCCCACGAATTCAGCAACCCGCCTGTTTGCGGGTTCACGGAAAACAGTTCTTACATCACCGGTCTGCTGCAGCGAGCCGTCAGTTATTACAGCCACACGGCTGCCCAGAGAGAGCACTTCTCCAAAATTATGGGTGACCATAATTATTGTCATCCCTGCTTTGTTGATTTCCCCAAGATAATCGCTCAACTCTTCGCGGAAAGAAGGATCCAGGGCAGAAAGCGGTTCGTCAAGCAAAAGCAGGGTTGGATTTACCGCAAGAGACCTAGCCAGTGAGACCCTTTGCTGTTCTCCTCCTGAAAGTGTCTCGGGAGAACGGTTAAGCAAGGGAGCCAACTTGAAAAGGTCTATAAGTTCACCGACCCTTTTTTTGTCGGGCTTGTCGATAAATTTAAGGCCCCATTCGATGTTGCGGACAACTGACATATGGGGAAAAAGGGCGTAATCCTGATATACAAGGGCGACCTTTCTTTTTTCGGGAGGCAGTTCTGTAACGTCTCGTCCGGCTATCCTGATTTTTCCGCCGCATAGGGATCTTATGCCGGCTATCGCTTCAAGCAGGATCGTTTTTCCAGCTCCGCTTGGTCCGACTATCATAAAAAATTCTCCATTGTTGACTGTCAGCGATAGGGAATCGATGGAGAAACTTCCAAGGTCAAGCGAGATATCTTCAATTTCAATCATTGTTTATGTCCTCCCTTCTTTTTCCTGCAGATATAAGCCTGAAGAGGATGAACATTCCAAGACAGACAATTATCAGCTGGACTGCTACGGGAGTTGAATACTTAAGTCCGAATGTTGCAAAACGGTCATAGATGAGGGTTGGTGCCACCATTGGATGGTAAGCCATTATCACTACTGCTCCGAACTCGCTGACGCCTCTTGCCCAGCTCATGATCAACCCGGAAATTATGCCTTTGCGCGCAAGCGGGAGCGATATCCTGAAAAAAACCTGAGAAAATGAGGCTCCCAAGGTCCTTGCGGCTTTTTCTGTGCGGGGAGAGACTCCGTAAAATGCGTCTCGGGCTGCATCGACATAAAATGGAATAGACACGAACATACAGGCAAGTATGATCCCAAAATGACTGTTGACCGGAGAGAGACCGATCTTTATCAGAGAGGATCCCAGTGCGGTCTTTGGTGAAAAGGCCATAAGAACTGCTATACCTGCCACTGTATGCGGGATCATGATCGGAA
>JAAYHA010000324.1 GCA_012727545.1 Synergistaceae bacterium
GACCTTCAGCGTATTTGGGCACTGAGAAGGAAGATAACCAACATGGATGAAGCAGAAGTTCTGAATCTTATTTTGGATAAATTACGCAATACGGTGAATAATCGCGAATTTCTTGCTACAATAAAGGCAGGCTAAGCTTTTTACAAAATACGCTGGCCAGTAATACCGGATGATGTGTGGAGTGACTGAACGATGTCGAGGTTTAACTTGGTCAATTTGAAAAAAAGAAAAACGATATACTTCAGCCTGTTCATTATTGCGGCGCTGTCGGCATCAGTGATACTTTCTGCAATGGCAGCAGAGAGAGCAGGCATGTACTGGATAGGAATGGACCTCCCGGACATATCTGAAAAATCTGTCAACAACAGAGGGTTTTTGATGGTTGATGTCTCTGACCTGTCAGCTGTCAGCTCTTCGGCTGAATCCCCCGAGTCCGAGACAGAGGTCATCCCGATCGGTATTGGACCCCTTCCAAGCGTTCCTACACTTACCACAGAAGAGCTTAAACTTTACGGGGTCCTCTCAAGAGGAGACGGCCTTATCCTCAGTGAGGACAAAGAGGCTCTGATAGGAGATATATGCTGGCAGGAAGTTATTCTGGATCAGGGAGATACGATAGCTTCCATAGCGGAAGAGTACGGTATCAAGGCTGAAGATATCAGACGTGCCAACGGCCTTAAACCAAACGAAAATCCAAAGTATACTGATATTCTATATATTCCTGACAGGACAGATTCTGTTCCTTTAACGCTGGCATATGTCAATAAACTTAAAAAGTATGAGGCAGATCTTGAAAAACAGGGCAAGCCACTTTTATTGACAGAATATGTTGTCAAAAATGGAGATTCACTCTGGTCGATCGCAAGTAAATTTGAACTGGATCTTGATACAATAATAGGTTCCAATAAAATCTCTAACATTAACTATCTCAAACTTGGGGCAGTGCTCAGGATACCGAACCAGGACGGGATATTCATTAAGGTCTCAAAAAATGACACTGTTGCAAAACTGGCGGACAAGCATGGTTCTTACAAACAGGCAGTCTATGTGGCAAACATGATGGATGATGAAACACAGCTCAAGATAGGAAGCGAAATATTCCTTCCAGGAGCCAAAGTTGCAGCTGTGGCTGCATCTGCAGGAAGAACAAGTGCAAGAGCTCCAAAGACGAGCGTGACAACATCGTCCAGGCACTTCAGGTGGCCGGTCATGGGCAAAATATCCAGTGTATTCGGATGGCGCCGAAGCCCCTTTGGGCGCAGGAGAGTTTTCCACTCAGGACTGGATATCAGGGCACCGCGAGGGAGAGGCATAGTGGCAGCGGGAGATGGAAAGGTAGTTCACTCAGGTTGGATGGGCGGATACGGAAAAACTATAGTTATTTCTCATCCCGGAGGAATGTCTACCCTCTACGGACACTGCAGCAGCCTTCTTGTAAAAAATGGAGCTACTGTAAGATCAGGACAACAGATCGCAAAAGTAGGGAGCACAGGAAGGTCTACGGGTAATCACCTCCACTTCGAGGTACGAAAGAATGGTACTCCGCAGAACCCTCTGAGATACTTAAGGTAATTTTATTGCTAAACCGCGACATTAAAGGGGCGTTATAAATGACAAAGTACATTTTTGTAACCGGCGGAGTTGTTTCTTCTCTAGGTAAGGGAATAACCGCCGCATCACTTGGCGTTTTGCTTAAGAGAAGGGGCTACAGGGTCAGTATCATAAAGATGGATCCATACATAAATGTAGATGCCGGTGCGATGAGCCCGTTTCAGCACGGCGAGGTTTTTGTTACATGGGACGGTGCCGAGACAGACCTCGACCTCGGACATTACGAGCGTTTCATCGATGAGGCTATTACCGGAGAAAACAGCTGCAC
>JAAYHA010000325.1 GCA_012727545.1 Synergistaceae bacterium
ATGCCTATTAAAATACCGGACAGCCTGCCGGCAACACAGACACTTTTGAATGAAAATATTTTTGTAATGGATGAATTACGTGCGGAGAAGCAGGATATACGGCCGCTTCAAGTCGCACTGCTGAACCTTATGCCGACAAAGATCGAGACAGAGACCCAGTTCGCTCGTCTGCTGAGCAATTCTCCTCTACAGGTGGAACTGACTCTTCTTCAGACAGCGACATACGAGGCAAAGAACACGAGCCGCGAACATCTGCTATCTTTTTACCAAACGTTTGACGATGTGATAGAGAGAAAGTTTGACGGACTTATAATAACGGGAGCTCCTGTCGAACTTATGGAATTTGAAGATGTAGAGTATTGGGGCGAGTTGTGCAGGATAATGGAGTGGAGCAAAACACATGTGTACAGCACCCTCCATATCTGCTGGGGCGCTCAGGCGGCGCTCCGCTACCATTACGGGATAAAAAAGTATCCCATGCCCGAAAAGCTTTTTGGAGTATTCCATCACGAGGTCGAATATAAAAACTCGATGCTTTTCAGGGGGTTTGACGACATATTCATGGCTCCACATTCCCGGCACACCACGATACACAGGAAGGATGTCGAAGCAGTGCCTGAGCTTCAGGTGCTTGCATCTTCGGAAGAAGCGGGAGTATATGTGATCAAGACAGAACAGGGCAAACAGATATTCATAACCGGGCACTCGGAGTACGACGCGCTCACCCTCGAAAAAGAATATCTGAGAGACAAGAATGCAGGCTTGCCTATCGCTGTCCCCAAAAACTACTATCCTGATGATGATGACAGCCGCAGGCCAATAGTGACGTGGAGGAGCAGTGCAAATCTGCTCTTTATGAACTGGCTCAACTATTTTGTCTATCAGACAACGCCATACGAGCTTGAGGCAATAGGAACGGAAAGGGAAAACGACTGGCTGGATCAATAGTGTCCTATATGACAGGAGCGTAAAAGAGGACGTCCCTCTGATCGGACAGTCACATCTTAACGATCAAAGGGACGTTCTTGAATGATTATAAATTGTTGTGTTTTGTTAGTTACTTTAGCTCTTAATACTGCCCTTGTCCTTGAAATTTACATCTACGTGGGCACCGTCGCAAAATGGTTTGTTCTTTGATTTTCCGCATCGGCATAATACGATCCGATTCCTGGTCTCATATTCAGATCCATCGGCAGATACGAGGGGGATGCCGCCTTTGACATATATCCCGCCGCTTACGTCATTTTCGGGATCCTGAGTTATTTCTATTGCCTGGTCAAGTTCGGGTTCTATGCAGGAACCATCTCTCGCTATTGCTGTGAGTCTGCCCGCCGGGCATTCTGAAGCTGACTTGACTGCTTCGCATACGGTTTTTTCTGAGTTGTTCTCACATGTGGCCAGATACCATGCATCTCCGGTTTTCCTGTAGCAGAATCTTGCTCCGGCACACCTGCCGTCATCCAGCAGATCCACATTGTTTCCCCTTATGAGTTCTGCCCGGTCCCTGTAAGGTTCCCTGCAAGCAGTCTCAGTTCCGTCAAAGTTGATACCCTCATGGCTTCCGTCGCAGAAAGGATGTTTTTTTGAAGCTCCACAACGGCAGAGCGCATAGGTTTTATCGTGATCGATACTGCCCGCATCCTCCCAGATATATTTGGCATCCTTTGCATCATCATTCTCAGGCAGGATCATCTTTTCTGAGAGGTCAACGTCTCCGGATACAAGGTATGGTCCGTCTTTTAATATTTTTATTCTTTTTTCAGTCATATTAGACCTCCTGTTGTGAAATGTCAGTTGATCCTGCCGACCAGGACTTCAGCCGCGGCTGTAATCTCTTCCTCAGTGGCTATTATCGATTCCAGCGTGAGGGTCCCCTTTTTGCCTGCCTTTACAGAAAGGCTGTAGCCGGTGACCGGGTGGTGTTCAAGTATTGCTTTTTCTCCTTTTACAGAAAGAGTTTTGTATGAAGCTCCCGTTCCCAGCGGCCCATCATCGGCCGAGATCTCTTTTTCCGGAGGAGTCCAGCCTTTGTCTCCGGAGCCTTCCATCCAGACTGCATGGAAAGGAACACCTGCGCTGTTCCGGTAATCCCTTTCGAGCCAGAATCCCCTTTTGCCTGAAACAGTGTCAAATTCAGTCTTTCTCAGCTCGCCGTTGATCCATCCCGGGATCTCGGGAAGGGCGTCCGTCATCTGTGCCGAAGAGAGGGAAATATTAAAAAAAAGTACTAGCAGTGCAAGAGAGAAGATAATAGTTTTTTTCATCAGTGCACCTCCGATACCGATATATTATACAACGCAAAGTGGAAAGTTTCTTCGTCAGGGCATATAATGCCTAGGGTAAACAAAAAGGGATAAAGGAGATAAAAGTTTGAAAAGCTTTGCAATAAAAGTATTTGGTTGTCAGATGAACTCATACGACGGAGACAGGATAAGGACGTCGATGATCCACATGGGTTGGAAAGAGGTCCCGGAAGAGAACGCAGATGTAATTACTCTGGTCACCTGCAGCATAAGGGAAAAGGCGGAGCAGAAGGTAGCCAGCGAGATCGGCCGGTACGATTTACGATACAGGAAGACAGGTTCTCCTGCGGTGGCCCTGGTAGGGTGCATGGCACAGAGGATAGGCCTGTCGATATCAAAAAAATTTCAGTGCGTGAGGCTTGTCTCCGGACCCAGGCATCTTGGTCTGGTGCCGCAGGGAATAGATGACTCATTCTCTGACGGCGCGCAGAGATTTTTTATGGACGATGACCCGAGAACCCTTGAAGACCTTGAAGTGGTGCCCACAGAACGAACGAATCCATTCAAAGCGTATGTAACGATAACTTACGGCTGTGACAGATTCTGCACATACTGCATCGTACCTTACGTAAGGGGAAGGCTCCAGTCAAGGGGCCACGCCGAAATAATAAAAGAGGCAGAAGCTCTTGCGGCATCAGGTGTTTCAGAAATAACGCTGCTTGGCCAGAACGTCGATGCATACGGTAAGGATAAAAAGGGAGAATATGGTTTTGCCTCTCTCTTAAAGGACGTTTCGAGGATCGAAGGGATCAGGCGACTCCGTTTTGCGACCTCCCACCCAAAGGATTTCGATGAGGATATTCTTGAAGTAATGGCCGAGACCCCGTCGATATGCCGGGCTATAAACCTTCCCGTCCAGTCAGGAAGCGACAGGATACTGAAAGAGATGAACAGGGG
>JAAYHA010000326.1 GCA_012727545.1 Synergistaceae bacterium
ATTTGCAAAAAACGGGGAATCATTTGATGTTATTTTTGCGGACCCACCGTATGGACTGGGTTGGGGTGCCGAACTCCCGAAGCTGATTTATAAACACAGTGAGGTCCTTTCTCCGAACGGGACGCTGATCTTCGAACACTCTGAAAAAGAAGATGCAGATGATATTCCTGGGTGGGAGAGGGAAGAGAGAACTTACGGCGGCACAGTTCTCACATTCTACAAAAGGAGTGTTGATCGATGATAAGAGCCGTATATCCCGGATCTTTCGACCCGATAACAAACGGGCATATTTATATAGCAGAAAGAGGCGCTGCCCTCTTTGACGAGCTGGTCGTAGCAGTCCTCGTAAACCCTGAAAAGAGATCGACTTTCAGTGAGGAAGAGAGGCAGATAATGGCGAGAGAGGCTCTTGTCCACCTCCCCAACGTAAAGGTCAAATTTTTTGAAGGCCTGTTGGTCGACTTTATGAGACAGGAACAGAGCAGGATAATAATAAGAGGCCTTCGTGCACTTTCTGATTTCGAATATGAATTCCAGCTGGCGCAGATGAACAGGCAGCTGGCTCCCGAGATAGAGACTTTCTTCATAGTTACAGATGCCAAGTACTCATATCTTTCAAGCAGGGGCATCAAGGACGCATTCCAGTTCGGAGGCGCAATAAAAGACATGGTCCCGCCCGGGGTGTTCAGGCGTCTGAGGGAACGTATCCCCCCACGTAACGTATAGCCTTTATCTTAAAAAATTAGATCACTCTTTGTTGGCGTGCTTCTGCTGTAATACGGCGAAAGCACGTCATCTGTCCTTCGGACGGGGACTTCTGATCTCCATGAAGTCCAGAGGGCGGGCAATGACTTTGAATCCGCATTTTTCGTAAAGTCCGTGTGCGTCACCTGTTACAAGAAGCCATTGGTAAACATCGGCAAGATCAGGATGGGCCAGCACAAGTTCCGCCATTTTACGGCAGATGCCTTTTTTCCTGAATTCCATGTCAACATAAAAGTCCGTCAGGTAGGCAAATCTTGTTTTGTCCGAGATCACGCGGCCATAAGCTATCTGTCTGTCGTCTTCAGAGAAAGCCCCGATGACCAGGGCGGAATTGACAGCCGCTTTTTTTATTTCATCTATCTTTATATCGGAGCTCCAATATGCCTGCGAGAGCATTTCTGTTACCCTTTCAAAATCCATTGATCCAATTCCGCATTTGTAGACTATGTCCATAATTTATTCCCCGCTTATTATGATTTTTCTGGAATGTTCCCTTCCGAATTCTCCCTCAGTTATGAGCTGTTCCCATATCTCAGATCCTATTAGTTCATATTTCATGACTTTCGATGCGGTGTCAGATATTGAAGAAGCTGCGCCATACCTTGTAATAACAGGTAAAGATGCTGTTTTTCTCATACGCCTCAACATTTTTCTGCCATTTTCGTTCATTCCGAGCACTCTTATGTAGGGTGGTCCTATCCTCTGGAATGCTCTGTTTGTCCAGTGTTCCAGGCCGATAAGGATGTGTATGCCGTGCCTCTGTATCCTGCCAAGCGGATATCTTTTGCTGGTGCAGGCCTTTCCCCATTCGGAGAAGGAAGAGCTGGCAAAAGCTTTTTCTTTAAGCAGGTACTCTATCCCCTCTCCGATCTCTGCGAACTTTGCTAAATCGACCGGATCCATTGAGATAAGCCTGGATCGGAGGATATTCCACAGCCTTCCCTCGTCAGTACAGGTACGTCCCTTTTCGATGGCCTTTTTTAGTATCTCGGCTGAAAAATCAGGGAGCCTGGAGAGCGCCTCCTGGACTTTCCCTTTTGAAAGGGCCTTCCTGACAGCGGTAGCGCTTGAAAATTCAGCTAGTTCATTATCATGATATCCGGATCCAAGTCTCATGACCGGAACAGCATTTATCTTCCAGTTTTTTTTCTTTATCCTGAGCATGTATGAGAGAGCAAGGGAATTGTTCGAGCCTTTCAGCTTCTCAGCTGTTCCGGGCACCATACGGTCAAGGGCAGCAGCCCTTGATTCGACGAAAGAACAGCCTTTGTCAAGTTCTTCTTTTAAACAAAACTTGAAAGGTTCGGGTTCTTCGATTAAAATATCTAAGATTTTGTCCATTTGCCAGTCAGGGGATTCCACTCCGAAGGAAATGTGTGTTACGATACCTGTCATAGCGAGGATGTCAACTGCGGCATTGGCAAATACCCCTGCATTGTGAGATGAAAAGACGAGAGGAAGTTCAAGGACCAGATCAGCCCCGCATTTTAGCGCGGCCTTTGTCCTCTCCCACTTTGATATTAAGGCAGGTTCTCCTCTTTGGACAAAGTTTGAGGAGAGCACTACTATGATGCCCTCAGCACCTGAGAGTGAACGGGCTTCTTTCATGTGGTGCCGGTGTCCAAAATGAAGCGGGTTATACTCGGCAACTATCCCTGTGATGGGAGTATGCATAAATTCGATCACCGTCCTCTTATGGTAAGAATACCACAAAGAAACGGAGATAATCAGAATAAGGGAGGCAATCTGATTCTAATGAAAATTCTAGTTCTTAACTGCGGAAGTTCTTCTTTTAAGTATCAGCTTATCGACATGGACGGCGAAATCGTCCTAGCCAAGGGACTTGTTGAGCGCATTGGCATAGACGGCTCAAAGATCAAGCATACCAAGACAGGAAAAGACCCGGTCTCGCGTGTAGTTGATTTTCCGAACCACACAGTCGCCATCAAATATGTACTTGATATGCTGATCGACCCGGAATACGGAGTCCTCAAGGACCTGAGCGAGCTGTCAGCGGCAGGGCACAGGATGGTCCACGGCGGGGAGAAGTTTACATCTTCAGTCCTTGTCACCCCTGAAGTCATAAGCGCAATAGAGGAAGTTATACACCTGGCGCCTCTCCACAACCCTGCAAATCTGCAGGGAGTACGCGCCCTTATGGAAGTATTGCCGGGAACACCCAACGTTGTTGTCTTTGATACAGCCTTCCATCAGTCAATGCCTCCGAAAGCCTTTACGTACGGTATTCCTTACAGCTATTACGAGGAAGACAGGGTCCGCCGCTACGGTTTCCACGGTACAAGCCATTACTACGTTGCGAACAGGGCAGCTGAAATACTTGGCAAACCCGTTGAACAGCTCAAGACCGTAACATGCCACCTCGGAAACGGAAGCTCCATCACAGCTGTTGACGGCGGCAAGTCAGTTGATACAAGCCTTGGATATGGGACAGCAGAAGGCGTTTTGATGGGTACCCGCAGCGGAAGCCTTGACCCCTCCGTAATGCTTTTCCTTATGGAGAAGCATGAAGATGTCAAGACTGTCAGCGACATTGTCCACAAGAAGAGCGGACTGCAGGGAGTCTCCGGAGTTTCAAGCGATCTTCGTGATGTCGAAGAAGCTGCGGAAAAGGGAAATGCACGCGCACAGTTGGCGCAGGAAATGCTTATTTACCACGTCAAAAAATATATCGGTTCTTACGCTGCTGCAATGGGCGGGATTGATGTACTGGTCTTCACAGCGGGTATAGGGGAGAATGGTGTGTCCTTCCGTGAAGAGGTCTGCAAAGGATTGGAATTCATGGGTGTTAAGATCGATGCGGAGAAGAATAAAGTCCGCGGCAAAGAGGTCATTTTCAGCACGCCTGATTCCAGGGTTGCTGTAATGGTCGTTCCTACAGATGAAGAAATGGTCATCGCAAGGGACACAAAACGCTGCTGCGAGGCGAAATAACAGGAGACTAATGTCTGAATATATCAAGGCTGCGCCCAAAAGTTGGCACCACAGGCTTATTATCCCTGCTATACCAAAGGATGGTACGCCTTATACCGAAAGTTTTTCAGTTGCGGCTGACAGGAAGATCAACTACTGGGGACAGCTTTACTCTCTTACAGCTCCGCTTCAGGTCGAAGTAGAGGCTTACAGGGCAGAGGGCAGGATAATTACTGTAATATCGGTATCAGGAAGTGTTGCTGTGCCATGCTCAAGATGTCTTGCTCCCGCAGGGGTTGCAATTGAGGGGGAATTAAGGTATCTTTTCTCTCTGGACAAAGAAGAGGACAAAAAAACCGATCCTGATTATGAAGCAGATGGAGACGAAGAACTCATGATCCTTGATTCATGGGAGGATGAGATCGACCTGGGGCCTCTGGTGTGGGAGGTAATGATAACGTTGCTGCCCACCGCGCCTCTTTGCTCTGAAGAGTGCAGGGGACTTTGTCCAAAATGCGGTGCCGACCTTAACACCTCTCCGTGTACGTGCAGCGAGGAAGACGTAGATCCGCGTTTTGAGATACTGAAATCTTTAGTGCAGAAAGAACAGGAAAATAGCTGACTGCATAAAATGTAAAAAAGTGATAGAATTGCACAGGCGACATTTTCGCCGAAGATTTAAGGGGGGAACAAATAATGGCAACTCCAAAAAGGCGAGTATCCCACTCCCGTACACACAACCGTAAAGCACAGTGGCTCGGTGCTCTTTCAGAACCCAGTCTTACGGCATGCACCCACTGCGGTGAGATGATAGAGACATATAAAGCCTGCCCTGCATGCGGTTACTACAAAGGACGCCAGGTAATTAAGGTTTCAGAAGCCTCTACAGCTGCAAAAGACTAACGATATGCATAACGAAGATCCGGAGCAAAGGGTTATCCCCTTGCTCCGGATCTTATATTATGCACATGTAAACAATTTCCTGATCAGCTCGATGGAGACAGATCTGTTGCATCTTCATAAAAAATTAATGCAGCCTGTAATATGCCATTGACAACTTTTAAATTCTGTAATATCTTGTCTGGTGTTATGACCTGCTACTAACTACTTTTTACGGGAGATGCCATTTTTGCGATCAGAGCTGAAAAAGCAAAGGCACAGACAGCTTATTGAGCTGATATCCACTAACCCTCTCATGACGGATGAAGAGATCGCTGCTTCGCTTGGAGTGAGCATGAGTACAGTGCGCCTTGATCGCGGCCTTCTGGCCATACCTGAGCTGAGGGAAAGAATGAGGACTATGGCCGAGCAGGCGACCAGCAGGCTCAAGTCTTTAAGGGCCGAAGAAGTTGTCGGCGAACTTCTTGAACTGGAGCCTGACGGATGGGCTCTTTCTGTTTTGAACACGACCAGGGACATGGCATTCAGGCATACGAATCTTGTAGGTGATTATTATATTTACGCCCAGGCTGCAACTCTGGCAATAGCGACGATAGACAGAGAAATGGTAGTGGTTGGATCCGCGAGGCTGAGATATCGCCGAGCGGCTTTCGTCGGAGAAAGGATACTTGCAAGATCTAAAGTGGGGACTTACAAAGGCGATAAATATGTCGTCAGTGTACATACTCGGGTCGGCGACAGAGAAGTTTTTGTCGGAAGATTCGTGGTAGTCGCCAAGAATTCAGAGGAGCTGGCTTAAATGGAGGCGAAGAGATGCTTATAGCACTAGATGCAATGGGAGGGGATCACGCTCCGCTGGAGCCGTGCAACGCTGCCATTCTCGCCTGTCGGGAGCAGCCGCATCTTTCGGTTGCGCTGATCGGTGACAGTGAAAAAATTAAACCCATAATTGAAAAAGCAGAAAATAACGTTCGTTCGAGGCTGAGCATAGTTCCCGCGAACGAAGTGATAAACGGTGGAGACTCACCGTCTATATCAATTAGAAGAAAGAAAAACTCCAGCCTGGTAATTGGTTTTGAAATGGTACGCTCAGGTGAAGCTGCAGGCATCGTATCCTCCGGGAACACAGGGGCGATCGCAGCGGGAGGAGTGATCCTCCTGGGGCGCATCCCTGGCATAGACAGGCCAGGCCTGGGGGCAATGCTTCCGGTCCTGAACAGGCCAACCCTGCTGATGGATGTAGGGGGCACTGTCAGATGCAAGCCGATAAACCTACTTCAGTTTGCCCAGATGGGATCCATATACATGAAGCTCTTCAGGGATGTTGAAAACCCCTCGGTGCGTTTGCTGAATATGGGAGAGGAACTTACAAAGGGGGACGAAGTCATATCCGCCGCAAGGCAGCTGATAGAAAAAAGTGATCTGAATTATCAGGGATATGCCGAAGCGAATGACATACCAAACGGCATATCAGACGTAATAATCTGCGATGGTTTTACAGGTAATGTCGTTATCAAATTCGGAGAAGGCCTGGGAGAACTGCTGAAAAACCAGTTTAAGGAAGAATATGCCAACCATTTGCTGCCCAAGGTGGGGCTTTTATTTATGTGGCCCGCAATGAAGAGGGTACTTGGAAGGTTTGACTGGGAAAAAGCAGGAGGATCTCCGGTCCTTGGAGTAAACGGAACTGTTATCAAAGTACACGGGCGTTCAAAAAGTAAGGCAATATCACACGCGATACTTGGTGCAGCAAATTTTGTAGAGCACAACGGAGTCGGAAGGATCAGAGAAGAAATAGCCAGGGGTGGTGCACAATGATCAAATACATTGGAAGGTCAGCAAAAATTCTGGGAACCAGCAAGTATATCCCGGAAAAGGTAATGACAAATAAGGATTTTGAAAAAATCGTAGAAACCAACGACCAATGGATCGTTGAGAGGACAGGTATA
>JAAYHA010000047.1 GCA_012727545.1 Synergistaceae bacterium
GCGCACGTTGAGATGATGGGGCTGATAGGAATGGGCAACAATCCCATGGTCGGAGCGACTGTAGCCGTTGCTGTAGCTATAGAAGAATCTCTCTCGAAGTAAAAATTATCTACTTATTTGACAGAGCATGTTATCGGGGGCCGGCGGTGTATGCCGTTCCCCGATAATTTTCAGGAGCTGATGTCTTTGAGAAAAAAAATTATTTTGATGCTGATGTTTTTAGCAGCCCTTTCTCCGGCCGCGGAAGGCAGGGAGAAGGAGATGAAGATCGCACTCTGGAAACTGCCGTTCAACCTTCCTGCGATGGTTGCCATCGAAAACAGGACGTACGAAAAGGCATTTGCGGGCGAATATAAAGTTGAATATATCACCTTGCCGTCAGGTCCGAAACAAGTACAGGCAATGGCTGCCGGTGAGCTCGACATTGCCGAGGGCCTTGGAGCGGCCTCTGTGATCGTGGCAATTGCGAACGGGGTCGACATAACGGTGATCGGTGCGAACAGCAGGTCTCCGGAAGCATTCGCTGTGGTGGTTAAAAATTCAAAAATAACAGGTATGTCCAATCTGAAGGGCAAAAAGGTGGCAGGATTAAGGGGATCTGTAGTCCACCAGCTTTTTGTCGAACTCCTGCGTAAAGAGGGGTTAACAGAAAAGGATGTTGAGTTTTTTCCCATGACTCTTAATGCGGCGGCATCGGCCCTTATAGCGGAAAGGGTGGATGCGGCGCTGCTTGCCGGTACAGAGATAATAAGGGCTGAAAAGGGAGGCTGCAGGGTCCTGTCGGACGGCAAAGGCATCGTTGAAGGGCTCAGCCTCATAGCGGCAAGAAGGGAATTTGCTGAAAAAAATAGGGCTGCTATTAAGAAATATCTGGCAATAAGGGAGAGCATCCGCCTTGAAACGGTCAATTCTCCGCAGAAATTTGTCCCCTTGCTCAAAAAAGAGACAGGATTGTCAGAAAAAGAAATAAAGATAACTCTCTCTAAATTTAATTATAATTCCAGGATAACAGAAAGTGATATTCAAGAACTTAAGAAGACTGCAGAATATTTAAAAAATGAGAATATTATTAAATTAAAGCCTAACATTAATAATATCCTGTGGTAATAACAACCCTTTTAATTAAGAGCCAATTTATCAATATGTAATATATTTTCTCTTTACAATCAAGATAATTTTAGTTATACTCAAAAAACTATATTTGTCAGGCTCAAACAGTTGATAATATTATCTAAATATGAAAGGATTGATCTTTTTATGGCAAAACCAAAGAAAGAAAGCTCTGTCAAGAGAGTAAGAAGAAGTCCGGAGGTCCTTATGAAGGAACTCGATGAAAAAATGAAGAAACTTGAAGGCAGGATATACAAAAAGAACAAAGAAGCAGTACACCACATAGGAACAGCGATACTTAAAAAAGCTAAATTTGATTTTTCCAGTTTTTCGGATGCAGATCTTGAAGATATAGTGAATATGACACCAAAAGGTACGGAGATAATAAAAGATATCATAACAAAAGCTTCAAATCAGTAAAAAATAAAATAAGAAAGAGAGAGCGGGGTTTGTTTATTCATCGCTCTCTCTTTCTTATTTAAACTTTTGGCGGGTTTAGATACTTTTCTTCGAATTCGCTCAGCGGGAGTGGCTTTGAATAATAAAAACCCTGTACTATCCTGCACCCGAGGCTCTTGACAAAATTGACCTGCTCCTCAGTCTCTATCCCCTCAAATACGATCTGGATCGAGTTATTCTTAAAAGTGCTTACCAGGCTGCTTACCAGGTCGTGCGCGAGTTTTCCCTCAAGCCCTCTCTGAATGAATGTCCTGTCAAGCTTCAGGACATCTATCTTAAGGATCTGCAGAAGGGACAGGGACGAATAACCGGCCCCGAAATCGTCTATGGAGAGTCTGAATCCGTAATTTGAAAGTTCTTTTCCGGAGGAGTTAACAACATCTATATGCTGTGCCGCTACTGATTCGGTCAGTTCGAGTTCTAACAGTTCCGGCGGTACCCCGTGTCTTTCGGACATTATCTTCAGGTATTTGGTAAAGTTGTTTCCCAGTATGTCCAGATAAGAAAAATTACAGGAAACCGGGAACACTTGTTTGCCCTCGTCCATCCACTTTTTCAATATCCGGCAAGTCTCGCCGAACATGTACATATCTATCTTCGTTATAAAACCGCTTTTCTCGAAGTAGGGGATGAAAAAGTCCGGAGAGATCACCTCTCCGTCAGGCTTTATCCATCTGACCAGAGCCTCGGCTCCGACTGCCCTTCCTGTAAAGCAGTCTATCTTTGGCTGAAGATAGGGGACGAATTCCCCTTTTTTTAGCGCATCCCTCATTGACGATTCAATTACCTTTTCCTTGTTTATCTTGTTAAGCGTTTTTTTGTCATAGTATGCGTAGGCGGTCTTGTGTTTCTGTCTGATGGTATTTTTAGCGAAAGTTGAGTTGTCAACGGCAGTATTTATTGGCATGTCCCTGTTTTCGATGAGGTATACCCCTCCGTTGAATATCAGGTTGTAGTTTTGTTTTTTTCCTTTGGAATAGAGGCTTTCAAGTTCACCGAAAAGTATTTTTATCCTGATGTCAATCGATTTAAACTTTTCGTAGTTTAAAAGCACGACGAAATGGTCTGCATTTACCCTGGCATAGGTCTCTTTGGATTTGTCAATTATACTGTCAAGTATTTTTGCTACGCTTTTTAGGACTTTGTCTCCCTCCTCATACCCGAAGGAGCCGTTGATAAATTTGAACTCCACTATGTCTATGAAGACAACTGCAAAATTTGCTTCCGGGTACTTTTTTATGAGCTCGGGCGCATCCACCAGGAAGCTGTTGTAGTTCTTATGTCCTGTCAGTGAATCGTAGTAGAGGAGCTTTTTCAGGTTCTTTTTGTCTATGGATTTCGAGGTTGTGACTATTGTCATAGCAACCAGAAGCAAGACCAGGAAGATAGTGATGGCCTTTGCAAGTTCAACATGGTGCTCATATATCATGTCGATAAAAGATGCTTTTTCTCTGCTGTAACTGTGGGCGATTATTATTCCGTTTATCGTTTCTTCGGGGATCGAGTTTAGCGCCTTATTTATTATGGAGATGAGTATTGGGTCGCATTTTTTTGAAATTCCAAAAGCCACCTGTTCGCTGAGGCTGCCGTAATTGATAGTGTATAAATTGCTGTAGTGGGGCAAGCTTATCAGATAGTTCGCGACATAGGAGTTTGCAAAGGTCGCATGGATTTTATTATGTACCAGTGCATCGAAACAATCTTCCTGCGACTTAAGGTATACTGTATCATCAAATTTTTGAAACGATTCAACGACTTCCGAGAGGAAATAATCTTTAGGCAGAGCGACTCTCTCCCCTGCATAGGTGTTAGCCCTTTTCATTACCATTACTATTGGGGCTGTTAGAAAAGGCCGGGTGACCCTGAAATTGTTTTTTGCACCCCAGACGAAGCTCCTGTTCACTCCTGTGAGAATGTCTATTTCGCCTTCGCGCATCCTTCTCAGCGCTACGGTCCAGGTAGGGGAATGGCTAATTTCTATTTTGAGTCCGGTATACTCCTTTACAAGCTTGAGTATCTCGGAATTGATGCCGGACATCTCTTTTTTTTCTTTGTCGTAATACTCGAATGGCTGCCACTGAGGGTCATAGGAGACCACAAGCACCGGCGACTTATCGATGTACTCTTTCTCTTTCGAGGTAAGGACCGATTCCCATGAAAGATTCTTGCCGTAATGTTTTTTGAAAAGGTCGTTCCTGAAGGATGGATTCATAAGCAATATGTCCTGCATCGCGCTGTCTATCTTCAGAAGGAGATCCCTGTTCCCTTCCGCAACTGCAAAATAGAACGGCTCTTCAGGGAAAACTTTTATTATTTTAAGATCCGTCGGGACATTGTTACCGGATATAAGGGCTCCCGCGACAGAACCTTTTTTCAGTGCCACGATCAGCCCTTCTGCTGTATCAAAATCGATCAGGTCGACTCTTATCCGGGAGTTGCTGAGGCTTCTTTCCAGTATCTGCCTGTGCCTTAGCGGGGCAAATATTCCAATGCTTTTTTCGCTGAAGGCTTCGAGGTCGTTCTGGGCGAGCCTTTCATCTGTCTTGAGCGAGTATAGTCCTACACGGCATGAACCTGACTCTCTTGTTGAATGATCCAGGAGATCTTTAAGGTCTTCCCTGTAGTGTGAGTGGCTTATTATGTCTATGTTTCCGTTACGTATTCTCTCAAGAGTTTCTCTCTCTGAGCCCGGGATGAATTCCAATTCCCAGTTGTTGTACTGTGCTATCTCCTGGAGGAAATCATAGCTGTAACCATAGTCTTTGTTCTCGGGCGATATGTGTGAGGAGCTTTCATGAGAGAAGTATCCCACTTTTATTGAGACAGGTATATTTTCTGCTGTTGCAGAGGCAAGGGGAGCTGCGGCCTGGAAAAGAAATACTCCAAGCGCTATCAGGAAAAAGCTTTTCATGAATGCCCCGGTCTTTCCTGACAATAGCACCACACCTTAAATTCATATGGGGTAACCTTGTTTATACCCTATATCATACTATAAACTCTATTTCATTATAATCGTTTTCCTGGCATGACAAAAGCATTAAAATTAATTAAATTAAGCCATAAAAGAAATGAAGTTAAAAATTTATCGTCCTATCCGAGTGCGATCACGAGATCATTCACATTTGTGCCGGTAGGCCCCGTTTTCAATAATGCTCCGGCGAGCTCCAGAGCGTTGTAAGAGTCATTGTTTTCAAGCATCTCCACAGGGTCGTAGCTCACAGAGCGGATCTTTCCCCAGGTAAGTCCGTCAACTATGCCTCCGGCAGCATCGGTGGGACCGTCTGTTCCGTCAGAGCCTGCTGAGAGGATGACTATATTTCCGGATCCGGAAATCTTTTCTGCCGCAGCGAGCGCAACTTCCTGGCTTCTGCCTCCCTTACCGCTTCCCTTGACCTTTACAGTCGTCTCTCCTCCCCAGATGAGGCATCTTTTAGCCTCGGCTGACTTGCCCAATTCATCCAGTGCACGTTCTGCCGCCATGTATCCGGCTAGCCTTGCCTCCCCGTCCAGCCTGTCTGTCACTATTTCGGAGATGTAGCCTCTTTTTTCAGCCGCGATTTTCGCTGCCCGGCACAACCCCGTAACGTTACCGGCGATCTCGAAGGAGACGTTGTCCAGAGATTTTGGTGTCTCTGAGCGGAGAGCAGACTCAATTTCAGGGGAAAGAGGGATTTTATATTTCTTTATGACTGCCAGTGCTTCACCCGATGTTGAAGGATCAGGAACGGCAGGCCCGGAAGCGATCATGTCCGGTCTGTCTCCAAGTACATCGGAGAGGGTTATCTGGAATATTGCAGCCGGCATGCAGTGGACCGCGAACCTTCCTCCCTTTACTGAAGAAAGATGTTTCCTTACCGTGTTAAGTTCGCTGATATCGGCTCCGCTGAGGAGGAGCCTGGATGTGATATCAGAGAGGAATCTTATTGGAAGTCTATGCGCGGGTTTTTCAAAAAGGGCCGAACCTCCTCCCGAAACAAGAAAAAGGATGGTTTGATCCTTTCCGGCTTGCCGAGTGATCTCAAGTATCTTCTCGGTCGCTTTCAATGTGTTGCTGTCAGGGAGCGGGTGTCCTGCTTCAAATATCTTTATTCCTGGAAGTGATCCTTCCGAATGTCCGTATTTTGTAACGATGGCCCCTGATACGATCCTCTGATCCAGCACTTCAGTGGCTGCCTTTGCCATCGTCCAGGAAGCCTTGCCTATCCCTATAAGGATAATTTCATCCCTTAGTCGGGCGTTTGCGAGGGATCTTTTCACTGCCCTGTCGGGGAGCATCTCAAGCAATGCCTCCCTGAATATTTCAGCCGCGTCGCGTCGAATATGCCCAAGCATCAAATTTATACGAGGTGATTTTTATCAGAGCTTCACGTCAATAATTGCGGTGACGCCTACTCCCTGGACACGCTTGAACTGCTTCAGGGGATTTTCGGAATCGATCGGTATCAGCGCCTGTGCCCTGATCCTGTTAAATTCACCTTCCAGCTGGCCTACGGCTTTTACCCTGTCAACTGCGGCCTTTGTAACTCCGCCGACCTGTGCTGCCCCTATCCTTGTGCCGTTACCAATTGATACGATCGGTACCACCTTGGTATATCCGTCAAACTTTACCCCTTTGTTGAAGGTCAGCGTGTTTATGAAGTCATTCAACTGGGGGCCGAGAGCCTTAACCAGGGCACCGCCGCCAAATATGAGCGCCCCTTCCTTCAGAATGTCTCCTATGCTCGCATAAGCGATGGGTGCAGCCAAAAACATTGAGCAAACGATAAGGATAGCCGCAACAGTCTTTTTGATTTTCAAAAGAAGCACCTTCCTTTCATGATGGGCAAATGTTAAGCGTTTAATGAGTTTTATGCATCAGCCTTTTAAGGGATTGATCCATCATTGCACGCAGGGGTATGTCAAATCTTCAACTTGAACGCTGCCTTCCTGCTTTATTTCCCATATAAGGCCGAAAAGTTTCCGGCACTTTCGATCACATCGTTTAGGTGTGCTTCCATCAAATCTGCGGCCTCTCTTGGGTCCCCCTTTTTTATAGCTTCCATGATCTTTTCATGAGTTATGTTGAGCGGGGTATCGGAGATCCTGAAGGTCTCAATAAAGAAATTATGCCACTCGACCGAAAGCCCAATAAATTCGTACATGATTTTAAGCAGGGGGACCCTGGCTATCCTTATTATCTCCCGATGGAATTCAGTCGATATATCAGCGTAATAACTTCTCCTCTCCATCTCCCTGTATTGCTGCTCAATGATCTTTTCCAGTCTCGCAATGTCCCCGGGGGTAGCTTTCAGGGCTGCATGCATTGCTGCCTCACGTTCTATAGCTTTTCTGACCGTAACTATATCCGTGACAGAGTGTCCTTTTAAGTTCCCGGAATTCTTCAGCAGGTTATCCAGGTTCTCTGCAGTCTGCCTTGCATTCCTCAATACCGACAGTTTTTTTGTCCCCTCTTTAGTAGTGACGTGCCCCTGAAAACCCACCTTTGTCAGTAAGCCTTTTTCCCTCAAAGACCGTAATATTCTTCCGGCTCCTGCCTCGCTGAGATTTACTCCCTTTTTCCTCAGCATCACAGAGACGGTACCGGCTCCGACAGGGACATTTGAAGCCTCAGCAGTTTCAAGGATTATCATGTTGATCAGATCCTCATCTTTTGAACGCACTTTAAAGACACCTCCGATGGTAAGGTGCATAATTTTGTTACTGAGCTGCTCATCAATTCTGAGCAGCCTCTTTGTCGATTATATTAAAAATACATAAGTAATGCAATCTTAGCCTCCAACGAAGCCCTGTTTTTTGCATTTTCCATTTTGATTTCCTTATCTAGATTAAGGGAAGGAGATGCAGCAGCATTCCTTCCCTTCTTTTGCTTTTATTTTCTAAAAGAATCGGTCAGTCTTTTTCCAAACTACCAGTTTTTGGCCTGGATCTCAAAATGTGCCTGCCGGTGATCGCAGACAGGGCATTTTTGTGGAGCTTCTTTGCATTCGAATATCGCTCCGCAGTTGCGGCACTTCCAGAAGACTTTTCCGTCTTTGAGGAATACGTGCCCATCTTCAATGTTCTTCGCAAAATCCTTGTAACGTTTTTCATGCTCTGCTTCGACTTTGGCAATATTCCTGAACATCTCGGCAAGCTCTTTGAAGCCCTCTTCTTCCGCTTCTTTTGCCATCCGGGGATACATATCGTTCCACTCGTAATTTTCACCTTCGGCTGCAGCCTTGAGGTTTTCTGCGGTCGATCCTATTCCTGAAAGTGCCTTAAAGTGGAGCTTAGCGTGTTCTTTCTCGTTGTCGGCAGTTTCCAGGAATATCGCGGATATCTGCTCATATCCTTCCTTTTTGGCAACTGATGCAAAATAGGTGTATTTGTTTCGTGCCATCGACTCTCCTGCAAAAGCTTCCCATAGGTTCTTTTCCGTTTTGCTTCCTTTAAGTTCCATTTGTGACGCCTCCATGCTCTATAATTTTTATTGCCATAGATATTTTATAACTATTATATTTAATGTCAAAATATGTAAGCTTTTTTCTGCAGAGTCCCTTGAAGGGTGAAAGTTATGAATGTATACTCTTAAAACCGTTCAAAAAATTATCCAATTTAGAAACGAAAATGCAGTGATTTTTTGGAAACCTTTGGGTTTTTTGTTAAATATCCACTATCGTTAAGGAGGGAACAATATGGACAGGATCCATTCTCCTCAGTCTGAGGTGACTATTTCTTTTTGCGCCGCGGCAGGGCTGGGTCTTCAGACAGCGGAAGACCTTGCGAGGCAGATGCTCTCAAAAGCCGGATATTACGTATTTTCTGCCAGGGAGTATATGTCGAGAGTAAGAGGGGGGAACAATTCTACACAGATAAGAGTTTCCACCAAACCGGTAAGGGCTTATGTAGACCGTATCGACTGGCTTTTTGCGCTTTCACCTGAGCTGCATCCGAATATAACAGAGAATATCACAGAGGATACTAAGATATTAGGTGACGCATCAGCAATGGAGAAGGAAATTTCCTCCCTTGGCAGAAAGATGATAGATCTGGATCTTGCGAAACGAGCATCTGATCTGGGCAGCCCAAAATTTTCTTCCATGATAGTAGCAGGCTTTATCGCCGGTATTTTTACGCTTGGAGAGGATTCAGCAGATCAGTTGATAGAAAAGCGTTTTAAGGATGGAGATCTTTCAGCAAAGAACAAAACGGCGTTTCGTGTGGGACATAAGCTTGGTAAGGAATACGTTGCGGGGAAACCCGTCGTGGAAATTCCCGTCCAAAGTGACCGGGAAGAAATTTTTCTGGATGGCAACAGCGCAGTGGCACTTGGTGCCGCATCTGCGGGCTGCAACTATATAACTGCCTATCCGATGTCTCCGGGTACCGGAGTCTTTTCATATTTTGCGAAAAACGCAAAACTGCTGGGCAGCGTAGTCGAGCAGGTCGAGGATGAGATATCCGCAATCAATATGGTGGTGGGAGCTGCCTATGCCGGGGCAAGGTCAATGACCACGACTTCAGGCGGAGGATTTGTGCTTATGTGTGAGGGGCTCAGCCTGGCCGGAATAACCGAGACACCGGTAGTTGTACACCTTGCCCAGCGACCGGGTCCTGCCACGGGACTTGCCACCAGGACAGAGCAGGCTGACCTGGAACTTGCTCTTTATGCCGGACACGGAGAATTCCCGCGCGCACTTTATGCTCCGGTCAACGTTGAAAGCGCCTTCAGGATGGCAGCCCGGGCGTTTAACACTGCTCACAAATACCAGGTGCAGTCGATAATACTGACGGATCAGTATCTCCTTGACAGCGGGTATGACATAAAGAGGCCGGATCCTTCGTCCGTGCCTGGCCCCATACATCCGATCAAGACAGGCAAAGATTACAAAAGATACGCTTTCCCAAAGAAGGGTGAATATGTATCCCCCTTTGGGGTCCCGGGATATGGTGAGGGATTTGTCTCATTCGACAGCCATGAACACACCGAGGATGCCCATATAACAGAGGACAGGTCTCTAAGGAAAGCAATGGTCGAAAAGAGGCTGAAAAAACTTGAGGCACTCACGGCGGAAGCGGTCCTGCCCATCGTTATTGGCCCCGAAAAATATGACACCGCGGTCATCTGCTGGGGATCGGTCTTCGAACCGGTGAAGGAAGCCATGGAGATGCTTGGCTGCAAAGATGCGGCTCTTATAGCTTGCGAACAGGTCTACCCGCTTTCGGAGGAATTCCGGAAGATCATTTCATCGCCCTGCAGGAAGATATTCGTTGAGGGAAATGCCACGGGACAATTCTCAAGGGTGGTGCGATCCCTTACAGGAACAGGCGCGGATGAAACGATACTTAAATACAACGGGTTCCAGTTCACTGTTGAGGAACTGGCCGGGGAACTTGACAAGCTCCTGAACGTAAGATCATAGGGAAGGGGGACTGCTGACAATGATCAAGACAGCATTCGATTACACAGGCGAAATATCATGGTGCCCGGGATGCGGGGATTATAAAATACTTGACTCCCTGAAGATGGCACTCAGTGAGCTGGGGCTGGATCCCGCAGAGGTTGTGGTGGCATCCGGCATAGGGCAGGCCGCCAAGATGCCTCATTATTTGAAATGCCACTGCGTCAACGGCCTCCACGGAAGGTCTCTGCCCCTTGCTGCGGGAATAAAGGCCTCCAACAGAAGCCTTACTGTCATCGCTGTGGGCGGAGACGGCGACATGTACGGAGAGGGTGGAAACCACTTCATGCATGCCATAAGGAGAAACCCTGACATCACCAATATCGTGTGCAACAATATGATATACGGGCTTACAAAGGGGCAGGGATCGCCGACGACCTCGATAGGAATGAAGACTTCGACCCAGCCCTTTGGTGTGACAAGCAAACCGTTGAATCCGTTGCTTCTCGCTCTTTCGTGCGGCGCGACCTTTGTCGCCCGTGCTTCGGCAGCCGACGCAGAGAAGACAAAGGACATCATAGTAAAGGCGATAAAGCACAAGGGCTATGCTCTGGTAGACATATTCCAGCCATGCGTCTCGTTCAACAAGGTCAACACGTGGCAGTGGCTCTCGAAGAGCACTAAGTGGCTTGACGAAGAGAGGGATGCCTCAGACAAACTTGAGGCGATGCGGCTTTCAATGGAGACAGACCCTTATCCGCTGGGCATAATTTACAGGAGCGACACAGAAAAGACCTTCGAGGAAAACCAGGCTCCCTATGAAGCCGGCGACGATACTCCATTATACGCGAGGACGCCTGCCCTGGAAAACATAAGGAAGCTTCTGGCCTGATCTCAAGCGTTAAGTCAGTCAATGAACAAGGCCGGGCATAAGCACCCGGCCCTGTCTTTTATAAAATTCTACGAAATCATTGAAAGGAAGTAGGAATGGACCGTAAGGTCATCTGTTACCTCGGGATGGAAAGAAGTAACAAGCATATTTGCCTCTCTGGCGGCAGTTATAGCACCACTCTCAGAGGATAAAACCACTACATCCTTTCCCACGGACGAGATGTAGGGGGCCCTTATGAAATACATCGGGATCTTTCCCATGTCTCCAAAATCCCCCGTAGTCACGAAACTTCCCAGCTGTCTTCCGTAGGCATTCCGTTTTACGGTGATATCCATTACCGCAAAATGCTTTCTCTCGTCATTTTCTATCCTTTTAGCCAGGAGAACCATCCCGGCGCACGTACCATAAACAGGGAGCCCTCCCTTTATTATTGGCAGGATCATATCGAAAAGTCCCGATTCCCGAAGAAGTTTTCCCTGAGCGGTGCTTTCTCCTCCGGGGAAGATCAGTCCGTCGATATTTTGGGAGAGATCTGAGACAGACCGTATCTCCTTAACTGATACCCCAAGTTTGCCAAGCGCTGAGCAGTGTTCCTCAAAGGCTCCCTGGACAGCCACTACACCTACGGTGAAGATCCTGTCCATTCTTATTTTCCGCGTTCCGCCATCAGTACGGCTATCTCACTTTCATTGATGCCGACCATCGCCTCGCCAAGGTCTTCTGAGACCTCCGCAAGGACTTTGGGATCCATGTAGTTTGTGACGGCCTTGACTATTGCAGCTGCGCGCCTTTTAGGATCACCTGATTTGAATATTCCGCTCCCGACAAAAACGCCCTCAGCTCCGAGCTGCATCATAAGGGAAGCATCTGCGGGAGTTGCTACTCCGCCCGCAGCAAAGTTAACGACAGGCAGCCTGCCCTCTTCATGTACTGACAGAAGAAGTTCGTACGGTACCTGCAGTTCTTTGGCTGCCTCAAAGATCTCATCTTTTCTCATTGATCTGACCCTTGATATCTCTGCATTCATAGCCCTCAGGTGGCGGACTGCCTGGATAACATCACCGGTTCCCGGTTCGCCCTTTGTCCTTATCATGGTCGCTCCCTCGCCTATCCTGCGGAGAGCCTCACCCAGGTTCCTCGCTCCGCATACGAAAGGTACTTTGAACATAGTCTTGTCTATGTGGTAGATGTCATCTGCAGGGCTCAGAACTTCGCTCTCGTCAATGTAGTCGATCTCGATCGCTTCAAGGATCTGGGCTTCGACGAAGTGGCCTATACGGCACTTTGCCATTACAGGTATCGATACGGCGGCCTGGATGTTCTTTATCATCTTGGGGTCGCTCATCCTCGATATTCCTCCAGCCTGCCTGATATCGGCGGGTATCCTTTCAAGGGCCATAACAGCGCAGGCGCCGGCTTCTTCGGCAA
>JAAYHA010000327.1 GCA_012727545.1 Synergistaceae bacterium
TCGCGATCAACTCAATTTCTATTGACGCTCCTAGAGGCAGTTCGACAACTGCGACCGTAGTCCTTGCAGGATAAGGGGCAGAAAAGTGCTCTGCGTATACTGAGTTCATCTCCTGGAAATAACTCATGCTTGTTAGAAATACATTTACCTTTACAACATCATCTGACGTTAAGCCGGCACACTCCAGAACGCTGAAAAGGTTTTTAAAGCACTGCTTTGTCTGAGCGGCAATATCTCCCTCAACCATCTTCCCTGTTGATGGATCAACGGGTGTCTGCCCCGACAAAAAGACAAATTCCCCAGACTCGACCGCATGAGAATATGGCCCTACAGTAACCCCGTTTTTTGCCGTGAAAGCTTTTCTTGACATCAGAATTCCTCCTTAGTGTATTGATCAATTTCAAGTATAAATATTGATGTTAATAGGAGATGTCCTTTTGTAAAAAAGTTTTATTTTTCAAGTCCTCAAATGCTTTGTTCAATTCTTCCTTAGTGTTCATTACTATTGGACCTCCCCAGGCAACAGGTTCATTCAGGAATGTCGAACTGACAAAGAGGACCTGGGCATTTTTATCTGTTGCCATTATCTCAACATGATCGCCGGATGTAAGTTTTACCGCCGTCTTTTCCCTGACAAGTTCTCCCCCTATGTACGCATCCCCTGAAAGTGTAAATATCATTACGGAACGTTCCCTATCTGTGTTTATTACAGCTGAGGCATTCGGATCAAGATGCAGATCATAAAAGTCCAACGGGAGATATTTGCTTGCGTACCCTTTTGTGTCCTCATATTCACCGGCAAGAAGTCTTAGTTTTCCATTATCCAACATAATTTCTTGAATTTGAGAAGTCTTGATACTGTTGTATGCAGGAGCTGACATTTTGTTTTTTGCCGGCATATTGAGCCACAACTGGACTCCAAGCAATCTTTCGGCTGCCGGGAGCTTTTCCTCGTGCAAAATGCCTGAACCTGCGGTCATCCATTGAACTTCTCCATCGGCGATAGTATCTTCATTTCCAAGGCTGTCCCTGTGGGTGATCTGTCCACGATAGACATAAGTTATAGTCTCTATTCCCCTATGCGGATGCATGGGGAACCCCGCTGTATATTGATCTGGATCAGTACTGTCGAATGAATCAAGCATAAGGATGGGATCGAATTCTTCTGCGGTATCGTGTCCCAAAACTCTGACAAGTTCTACTCCGGCCCCGTCACGAGTTCTGAATCCTGTTGCCGGATTTTTAATTTTTCGTTCCATTCTCTGATCTTCCCTTCGGTAATATAAATTATTCTGCTATTGGAATTGTGGTTAGCGTTTTTGCGTGTCCCATATGAAATTATTATAGAGGAAATGACTCTCGGGTTGTAAATAAAAGCATTAAAAAGGGACAGGCTCGCGCCTGTCCCGGGTATTTCTATTGTTTAGTCGTCAAAGGCTTCTTTGACGCTCCACTCTTTCCAGATATTGCCTACCAGGCCGATTCCGGGGGAGAGAACCTTTTTGCCCGGCTTCCAGCCGCTGGGAGTTACATTCTTTCCTTTGGTCTCACGAACAAGCTGGTACGCCATTATCTGACGCAATGCTTCACTTACGTTTCTGCCGACAGGCGGCGTAAGCACTTCAAATGACTGGATCACGCCATCGGGGTCAATTATGAAGCGGCCCCGTGTTTCAGTTCCTGATTCTTCATTGTAAACACCGTACATAGTGCCGATCTTTCCGCCCTGGTCCGAAAGCATGGGGAAAGGGATATCCTTATTGATCATTTTTGAAAGTTCATGATCATTCCAAATTTTATGGACAAACGGAGAATCGACGGAAATGGAAAGTACTGTGACGCCTAATTTTTCAAATTCGCTGTATTTTTCAGCAACTGCTGAAACTTCCGTGCCTCAGACAAAGGTGAAGTCGCCCGGGTAAAAACACAGCATTACCCATTTTCCGGCATAATCAGCCAGATCCACTTTTGTAAACTTTCCCTGATGAAATGCAGACGCAGTAAATGTCGGTGCTTTGCTTCCTACTTTGATCATTTTCTTACCCCCTATATATTTTATATTATTTCATGATGCGAGGCTTCGACTGTAAATTCACAGCTTATACCTCTGGTATCCAACTTGTTGCTTTCTGTAAATTGGCAAAATTATTTCGTTATTTAAAATGTATATCATTTAACATTATAACAATATATCTGGAAATTACCAGATAAGAAAGCGGCCTCTTTATTTTTAATGTTACTTGCACAATTTGATATGCGGCTGATTTTGAAAAAAGCTGTCGGGGGTGTCAGAGCTTTTGGAGCGTACTTGAATGAGCAAATATTTACTAATCAAATTTTTGCAAAAGGCTTTTATTTATAATTGACATCTCTGCTCCCTATCTGATTTTTACGACCTTGCCATCGTAAGCACTGTCTCAACATGTCCTGTCTGGGGGAACATGTCGAAGGGCTGGATGTTCCTGATCGCGTAACCGTTTGACATAAGGCTCTTGATGTCTCGTGCCAGCGTTGCGGGACCGCAGGACACATAAACTATTTTTTGCGGTGATATCTTTATTATGGCTGCAATAACACGGGGGTCGCATCCTGTCCTTGGAGGGTCGAGCACTATTGTATTAAATTTTTCGCCCGAGAGAGCCTCTGAAACATCCTCTGCAGAGCCCGAATGGCCTGTTATGTTGTTTAGTCCGTTTAGTTCCGCGTTGATCTTGAGGTATTTTGACGCCTGCGGCCACTCTTCCACTGCCGTGACATGCTTTGCGGCTTCTGAGAGGAATGCGGTCAGAGTTCCTGCACCGGAATACAATTCAAGGATATTTTCGGGAGACTCCCCTGCCGCCATCTTTGCTGCGTATTCGTAGAGAGCAAGAGCCTGCTCTGAATTTATCTGGAAAAAGGAGGAAATTTCAAAGTTGAATCTGTATTTTCCAAGCATTTCCTGCATAACAGTATCGCCGTGTATGGAAGAAAACTCATCTCCCCAGATGAAATTGCCCTTTGACAGGTTTTTGTTGAAGACCATGCCTTTAAGATGATCTGAAAGTCCGGCAGCTATATTTTTGAGCTTCCGTGCCTCCTCCCTGTTGGCAGATCTGCCCGCGACAACTCCACATAAGCTGTGATCAGTGAATTTAGCGGTTCGAAACACTAAGTGTCTTATAAA
>JAAYHA010000328.1 GCA_012727545.1 Synergistaceae bacterium
ATCACGCCTCGGGGCAACTGGTGTTTTCTGCGAAGTCTGAGTCCGCATAGGGATATTTCTGCCGGATGACACTTCAAGGACCGCCGACCCGAGGGCCGGCGGTCCTTTTTTGTTTATCACGCGGATATGAATTTCAGGTCAAGTGTAAAAAAAGATCGGAGGAATTATAAATGTTCAATACTGACATGTGGGTAATAGTTTCAGGGGCTTCGCTTTTGTGGAGTGCGGCCTGGTCGATAATAATGATAATCAGGTCGGCGAAATAAAATGTTCACCTTTGCCCCCCTTTGGATAGGATACGCTGTACTCCTCGTCCTTATTGCCAAATATTCAAGAAGCAGAGACGCACTGCTGCCCGGAAAAGTCGGGGTCGTTGTTCAGGCCCTTGCATATGTTGCCACGTACATTTCTGCTGTGGCTCTGGTCGGGTTCGGCGGCCTCTGTTATATTTTCGGGATGCAGATGCTCCTTATAGCGGCGGGCAACGTCTGGCTCGGGACATGGTTCGTTTACCGTTACCTCGCATGGCCGACAAGGCTGTGGCAGAGGAAGCTCAATTCAAAAACACCGGCTGAATTCCTCTCGAAGGCTTTTGAAACACCAAAGCTGCAGGTGTTCCTGGGTTTGATATCGACAGTTCTGCTGATCATTTACGGATCAGCGGTATTCAAAGGCGCTGCAGTCATGGTCTCCGGAGTGCTTCCTGTCTCCACAAACACCGCACTTGCCTTTCTTGTGGCCGTTGTAGGCATAAGCGTAGTCTGGGGAGGACTGAGGGGCGTTCTTTACACTGAAGCCTTCCAGGGACTTGTCATGATAGTCGGCGTTGGAGCCCTTCTCCTTTCCCTCCTTCGTGAGGTGGGCGGACCGATAACAGGTCTTCATGCACTTGCGGCACTTCCTCCGACAGAGGCGGCAAACAACGGCTTTCTGGCTTTGAGCAGCGGCCCTGCCGGGCTCAACATCATCTTCCTGACCATCGTAACATCAGTCGGTATCTGGGCCCAGCCACAGATGATCCAGCGGCATTTCGCCCTCAAGAGCACACAGGAGACAAGAAAGGCAGCCCCGCTGGCAATGCTTGCCCTCTCGGTCGTCGTAGGCGGAGCCTACTTTGCAAGCGCACTTTCAAGGCTGATACTCGGACCAGGCATCACAAATCCCGACACAGTCCTTCCAACTCTTGTACACAAGCTTCTTCCGGTCTTCGGCCAACAGCTTTTCGCCCTGGCCATAGTATCGGCATCCCTCTCAACGGCATCCGCACTTCTCCACATTGCAAGCGGAAGCCTCGGCCGGGACGTATTCAAAAAACACCTGACAGGATGGTCATGGAGGATAGTAGTCATATTCTGTACAGCATGCAGCGGCATTTTTGCACTTAAAACCTCCTCCTTGATCGCTCTGATATGCGCAACAAGCTGGACAATACTTGCATGCTCGATACTGGTCCCCTATCTTGCGCTTCTGATCCAGGGACCAAGAGCAGGTTCAAAGGCAGCCCTGATGTCATCAGTAGGAGGTCTCGCCGGGACCCTGGCATGGTACCTTCTTGCCTACAAGTCTACATCGATGGGAATAAGCGGAATATCAGCGCCTGGGATCATCGGCGCCATAC
>JAAYHA010000329.1 GCA_012727545.1 Synergistaceae bacterium
CAAAAGTGCCGTCATCTGTGAAAATGCGAACCTTTGGAATGAGTTCGGATATGCGGGCAGCATACTTTTCATAACCGCATCCAGGGATCCCAAGGAATATATCTGCAACTTTTTCAGGATATTTCTTTGCAAAATAGAGGAAGGTGGCAATGCCTGCTCCTCCCGCGGCAATGTTTATTTTTCCGTCGACAGAGGGCAACGGGACTCCGAATGGCCCCCTCAGCCTTACTTCGCTTCCGGGAGACATCCTAAGCATCATCTCTGTCCCTCTTCCTATCACCATGTAACAGACAGACAATTCGCCCTTTATGACATCAACGTCAGCAACTGCGAAAGGCCTCCCCAGCAGGGGATCATTGCTGGCTGAGGGGAATACCATCACGCATGTTCCAGGCAAGATCCGTTCCGCCAGTTCCCTGCATCTGACTGTGAGCCAGCCTATTTTGTCCGAGAGCGCTTCGGATGATACAACGATACACTTAAAATCATCTATTTTATTGGTATGGCTGCAAGTATCAGACATTCACTTTCCCCCGTAAAAACAAAGATCGTCTATCTGTGAACATAAAAAAATAAAACCTCGTCAATTCTAACATTCGAGGCCTCAATACGCCATCTTGCCTTGCCCCTGAAAGTTGATTCGGGTTATAATCACTGCTGATAAGAGTTAACAAATATTTTAATTCATTTATAAAATGAAAGGGGTAATATGAATGGCATACTCAGAACCTTACGACAAGATGGACAGCAAGACCCTCGACATTTCAAAAGCAATTACCAGCCTTCGTGAAGAACTTGAAGCAGTAGACTGGTACAATCAAAGAGTCGTCACGGCGACAGACGAAGAACTCAAACGCATAATGGCGCATAACAGGGATGAAGAAAAAGAACATGCAGCCATGCTGATAGAGTGGATCCGCCGCAACATGGACGAATGGGACAAGGAACTGAAAGACTATCTGTTTACATCAGCTCCCCTGGGCGAACACGAGGAAGCAGCAGGCGGAGAACATACATCTGAAAGCAGCCTTCCCAACCTTGGGATAGGAAAACTTTAAGACTTATACACTAAAGGTGGATAAATACATGGATATTCTTAAAAGATCATTGGCACCAATTTTCCCGGCTGCATGGGATGAGATCGACGAACAGGCAACAACAGTACTCAAGGGAGTAATTGCAGGAAGAAAGGTCGTCGACGTCAAGGGGCCGCTCGGATGGAACACCGACGCTGTCTCTGAAGGCACACTTTCACTTGTGGAAGAGTCTCCGGTCGAAGACGTAAGCTACGGCATCCGTGAATCACTTCCCCTCGTAGAACTCAGAGTTCCCTTCACTATGTCGATGTGGGATCTTGATGACATAAGCAGGAATTCAAAGACGGTTGATTTTACCCCTGTCATCGAAGCCGCCCGCAAAGCAGCTCTCTTTGAAGATACAGCAGTATTCCAGGGGCTTGAAGAAGCAGGCATACTCGGCCTGGAGCTTGAAGCCGACAATGAACCCGTAGAGATCAAGCTTGATGACGAATCGATCCTTGAAGCTGTCGTGGAAGCAATGCTGACCCTTGGCAGCCGTTCGATGGAAGGCCCGTACGCATTGGTCTGCTCACTCCCGCTCTGGACAAAAATCAAGACATCGGCCAAAGGCTACCCACTTCTCAAGAGGGTCAAAGACGCACTCGGAGATGATTGCCGCATAGTTCTTTCTCCTCAGTACGAAACATCGATGCTCGTATCGACAAAAGAGGGCAACAGCGAACTTATCGTCGGACAGGACTTCTCGATCGGCTACCAGTCACACACAAACACAGAGGTCAACTTCTATATTACAGAGACCTTCACCTTCAGGGTGCTGGCCCCAGAGTCGATCGTACCCTTCAAAATAGCCGAATAAGCAAAGTTCTTTAAAGCAAGGCAACTTCAACAAGCATAAAAAAGTCAGTGGGGAAGACACCTTCCCCACTGACTTTTTTGATGTTTGATCTCTC
>JAAYHA010000330.1 GCA_012727545.1 Synergistaceae bacterium
CGTATTGGTATACGCCTTCGGAAGGCTCCACTGCGTGTTGCGTCGTTATCACTCGCTCTAAATCCCAATTCCCCGCAATTGGGGCATATCGCGGCGCTGACTTAGCAAAACTCAAAATCCTTCACTTCGACGTATGCGAGTACCATGGCGAAGTGCGGCATGGTGATGCCGCGCGAAGTGGCGATTTCATCGCCGGGAAGCGGTTGGGAAGCGGTTGCAGGGACAGTCAAACTATCGTCAAACGTAGTCAAACAGTAGTCAAACGATCGTAAGGACGGGGGCAGGTTCGGGGAATCTGCAGCCTTTAGGCTGCGGAGGTTCAAAATCCCCGTCGAGACAGGCAGTGTCCCTCCTATCCGTCGTCTCCGAACTCATTCACGATCGTCATTCCGGTATGCCACTACAATTGTGAAACTGCGACAAATAAGGCCGCGTGAAGCCGTAGTGAAGCAATAGCTAAACGGTTGTTAGAACTTGAGACACTTGCCCCTTATTGTCTTCCCAGTATGCCTTACCTCATCGTCTTCCCGGTATGCACGTGAGCCGGGATCCAGGTCTGGCCTTGCTCTACGCCTTCTATCCGTCGTCCCCGAATGCTTAAATCGGGGATCTAGCGGCTTCTGTTTTAGGGTCTTGGGATTAAAGCAAGAAAACAAAACCAAAGCCACTGGACGCCCGTTAAGGATCGTCCGGGCGAGACGATGAGGTAGGCATACCTGAACGATGGTGAGGTAGGGCACACGGGAACGACGGCGAGGGAACCAAGGTTCTCAGGGTCTGCGACTACTTCTCGCCGGCTATGCCGGCTCTTCTCGGCGATGAGGATCGCCACTTCGTGCGGCATCTTCATGCCGCACTTCGCCATCGTAGTAACATTAGCAGATGACAATGCTTTTGGTTCTTACGACTGCTCAGCAACCGCTCAGCCATGCTCAGCAATTGCTCAGCCGCCCTTCCTGGATGTGAAGCGAGCAAATTCTCCAGCGACGAAAGTCGCGAATTCTCCGCAGCCTAAAGGCTGCAATTCACCGACTCACCTCTTGCCCCTACAATTTTTTGACTATTGTTTGACCGCCCCTACAACCGCTCACGCCGGTGGTATGGCGGCAATTTCGCGTGGCTTGTTCCCCGCCGGAAATAATTCATGATTTTTATTAAAGTAAAAATTCACTATCTTGTCTTACCGCCAATTTATTTGTAAAATTTAGAATATTCTGGCGGCTTATAAAACTAACTTATTCCTGACATTTGAAAGATTTTAACGAGGGGGTGGTATGCAAGAATGGGCTAATTTAATAATCTGTTAATTTAGGATCGCTTTGATTTTTGAATGGAGGGGAAATTTATCTTTCTTCCTTTGCATCAGCTTAACAATTGAGTTAAATTATAAAAAAACGTAGACAAATTTAATTCAGAGTGATAATCTGTCAAAGGAGTATGGGGTATTTCCCCCGTTTTATTGCTTTATTATTTTGATTATAAGGGAGGAGTTTTTCGTGGAAGCGATATGGAAACTCAATGGTGTTATCAATGGGATAGTGTGGGGCCCATGGATGCTTACCCTGTTGGTGGGTACGGGTGTTTGGTTTACATTCATCCTTGGTTTCCCTCAGATACGTTATTTCGGGGCAATGCTTAGGGAGGTCCTTGGAAGGCTAAAGGAAAAAAGCGCAGAAGAGGGCAGCATTTCCTCCTTCGCCGCAATGGCTACTGCTCTTGCAGCAACAGTCGGAACAGGAAACATAGCCGGTGTGGCTACGGCGCTGCACCTAGGAGGTCCCGGCGCACTTGTCTGGATGCTGATCTCTGCGATCTTCGGCATGACAACGAAATTCTGTGAAGTTACACTTGCAGTACGTTATCGTGAAAAGGATGAACTGGGACAGTACAGAGGCGGTACCATGTATATCCTTGAAAAAGGCCTCGGAATGAAATGGCTGGCTGTGATTTTCGCCCTCTTTGCATTCCTTGCCTCTTTCGGGATCGGCAATATGGTACAGGCCAACTCAACAGCAGAGGGCATCTCCCTTGCATTCGGAATTCCCCATATCTACACAGCAGTAGCTCTTGCGATCCTCACTGGCCTTGTTATATGGGGCGGACTTACAAGTATCGCAACAGTAACGGTTTACCTCGTTCCCTTCATGGCGATCTTCTACATAATCGGAGCTTTTGCAGTTATCTTCCATCACCTTGACGCAGTCCCGGGAGCGATATCCATGGCAATACAGGGAGCTTTCGGAGATCCGATGGCACTGCCGGGGGCTCTTGCAGGATGGGGAGTCAAGTCAGCTATAACCCGCGGTATAGCACGCGGCGTTTTCTCCAACGAAGCGGGTCTTGGTTCCGCTCCTATGGTCCACTGCACAGCCAGGGTCGACCATCCTGTGCGTCAGGGACTCTATGGTCTTTTCGAAGTTTTTATGGATACTATAGTTATCTGTACTCTTACCGCGACAGCAATACTTACGACCGGAGTCCTTACAAGCCAGCCGGAGCTCACGGGAGCACAGCTCTCGCTCTCTGCTTTCTCGATCACCCTTGGAGGAGCCGGGACGATGATACTTTCTCTTGGTCTTTCACTCTTTGCCTTCTCAACGATACTGGGATGGTACTGGTACGGAGAGACTGCCCTTGTCTACCTTTGCGGCCCGGGAATGATCAAGCCGTTTAAAGTAGCCTGGATCGCGCTCGTAGTTCTTGGCGGATGGGGCGGAGCAGAGATCCTTACAAACCTTTGGGACCTTTCTGACACGCTGAACGGCCTTATGGCGATCCCCAACCTTGTTGGGCTC
>JAAYHA010000331.1 GCA_012727545.1 Synergistaceae bacterium
TATCCCGGCCTGAGAAAAGCTCTCCTGACGGTTCTCCCGGAACTTGCTGCGCTCTGAAGAATTTTGACAGAGCAAGCATCGCAAATGCCCCTTCCTGAGTATTCAGGTACTTCGCTTTCCTGACTGATCGCAACAAACCGGATGCCGAGGTCGCTGACCCAGTGCTGGCAGGATCCACGTGTACCCTGACAAGAAGGTCAAGGGCTTCATTCCTCAGGACGGAATCATAATTTTCATTTCCGCCCGGCACTTCCTTTGCTGCACCTGTCTTCTTTCCAAGCATTTTTTCCGCTTCGCCCTTCTGTCCCGAAACAGCGTAAGAGGCCGCAAGAAAGAGCCTGCCGGAGGCATCCAGCGAGTCATTTTTGTCCCTAAGGCTCTCCATCCACCCAAGCGGAGGCTCTCCGGCAAGGGCAAGTACATAACAGGCGTATGCCCTTCTTGAGAGCGCCTGGCGCCATACGTTTTCATCATTTGCATCGTATGCTTCCACGGAAAGCTGCCTTTTCACATATTTAAGCGCTTCGCTCAGTCTTTCCTCAGGGATCTTAATGCCGTTTTTCCCGGCTTCTACAAGGAAATGCGTCCCGTAGATGCTATCCCATGGCTGAGACCAGGATCCACCCTGCCATCTGGTGAAACCTCCGTCGTAATTCTGGAGACCAAATATCTTCTGAACTCTTAGTTCAAGAGAATTTTTCATGTGATCGGGATCTCCGAGGGAGCTGTCGATCAAGTAGGCGAGGTCGCGCTGCAAAAGAAGCGGCCACGCAGAAGAGACCGTCTGTTCCATGCAACCGTGCGGATATGTTGTCAAAAAGCGTGCAATATCCTGAAGGTTCGCTGAGGGCATTGCCGACAGCATGATAGTACCGCTCAACGTACCTTCCATCCAGCCGCCGGGTATTTTAATATTTTTTGTCTTCCCGGGGTCTATGATCTCTGAGAGACTTTCTGTTATTTTAGGCGACGCCGGCCTTACAGGGATCTCCAGTGTGGTCTTAAGGACCTCACTTCCCCACCTCGCTGTAAAGGAAGCGCTTGCGGCTCCTGTTTCGGTACCTTCAAAACTTATCCTAAAGGTGTGATCTGAGTCCGGTTTCAGCGTAGTGCTGAAGTTTTTTGTCCCCTTTATCTGAAGGGGTCCGCTTGTGTCAGCATCGAGGCTGACTTTTATGCTTTTTGGGCCCCTGTTGAAGACCTGACATGGGACGGTGATGCTGTCTCCCGGCGCCAGGAATCTCGGAAGCGAAGGCTCGACTACGACCTCCCTGTTTATGTCCACTTCCGCAGAAGCTGCCCCCGACTCGGCAGGCGTGACTGCTACTGCCATCAGTCTGGCCTTTCCTGCAAATTCCGGTACAGTCAATGAAAAAACGCATTCCCCTTTTGAATTTGAGCGTACCCTTTTTACCAGCGATAGCATTTTGAACCTTTTGGCCTGGACCGGGCTCAGGTTCGAATTTTTCAGAGCCATCTCGGATGGACCTCCTCCCCCCGGCTTCAGAAGAGGCGAAGATGGATCCTCCGGTTTGATGATCGAATCGTAAATGTCATAGGTCTCTACTCCGAGCATCCTCTTTGAAGTAAAGTGCTTCCAGGGGTCGGGGGTAATAAAATCGGTAAGCGCGAGTATTGCCTCGTCGACCAGCATAACTGTTATATCGGCTTCCTTTGCCCTGCCGCTGCTGTCTGTTACTTTCAGCCTGAAATCATTTGCCCCCGGCTTGATCCTTCCCGGGTCTTCCATTGTCACCTCTAATTTCTTATCCCTGTTATCAATATAAAGCGGTGCAACTCCGTACGCCCTTGGACGTTCCCCGCCCTTTTCTTTTTCTATTACCTGAGCTGTTATCCAGGCATTGGGTGCCATTTCGCCTGTTACTTTGAATGATATTTCCGTATCTCCCTCTTTGATGTCATATACAGAACTATGGACTACA
>JAAYHA010000332.1 GCA_012727545.1 Synergistaceae bacterium
GCACGACAATGTGCTTCATGGAAGAGACTCTCCTGCCCAGCTCCATATCTTCCTCATTAAGTTCATCTCCCGCATCTATTACCCAAACACGGAGATCTGCCTCTGTCATGGACTTTAACGACTGACTTACGCCGATGCACTCGACCTCGTCAATAGTTTCACGAATGCCTGCTGTGTCAATTATCCTGATAGGAATGCCTTTGTGAGTGAATATCTCCTCTATCCTGTCTCTTGTTGTGCCCGGTACTGGGGTGACGATCGCACGTTCTTCTCGGAGAAGCGCATTCAGAAGCGATGATTTACCAACGTTGGGGCGTCCAATGATGGCTGTCTTTATGCCTTCTCTCAATATTAGTCCGGAACGGCAGACTTCGAGCATTGCTTCTCCAGCCGATATCAGATTTTCCAGACTTTTTGCGGAATTTTCCTTTGATATGTAGCCTTCGTCTTCCTCAGGGAAATCGAGATCTACTTCCAGGAATGCGGCAAGTCCTGTTATCTCATCAAGAAAAGACCTGAGTTTTTGTGCAAAAGCTCCCTGCATAGTTCGTGAAGAGGCGTAGAGTGCTTCATCGCTTTCAGCCCTTATCACTCCTAAAACAGCTTCAGCCTGAGAAAGGTCGATCCGTCCGTTTACGAAAGCCCTTCGAGTAAATTCTCCGGGCAGTGCCATCTTTGCTCCCATTGAACACAGTTCTTCAATGCATTTCTGTGCGGGAAGCAGACCCCCGTGGCAATGTATCTCAACACTCTCCTCTGCTGTATAGCTTGCCCCTTTATCAAACCTTACTGCCAGCACCTCATCAAAGAATTCTTCATCTGATGAGCGAAGTCTGCCAAGAGTGAGGAAACGTGCCGGCTGTTCCGCAAGCTTCTTTGCTCCGAAAAATATTTTATCTGCAAGCATAACAGAGCCTTCTCCGGAGAGTCTTACGACGGCTATTCCGCCTTCTCCCCAGGCTGTTGCAAGCGCAGTTATTATACCTTCCATGGGATCACTCACTCTCTGGATCGTGCTTCTTCTATGCTTTACTTCCAACTTTTTGTCTTGTGTTTTTACAGGATCATCAACCATTATAATCTTTGATCAACGGTTCTACCAATTATCGTCTGTTATTAAATTGAGGAATAAAAAATAAAAAAAGCGATCTCATGATGAGACCGCTTTTTATTTCTATTGCAAAAGCTAATTTCTGTTAAAGTGCTTTTATTGCTGCGCCCAGCCGTTTTGCGCCCTCTTCGAGCTCTTCCGGCTGTGCGAAGGTGAAGCAGGTGCGCATGAAATCAAGTCCTGAACCGTCAACGAAGAAGGACGGACCTGTTACGAAGGCAACTCCATGCTCTATCGCCTTCATGAAGAGTTCAGTTGAGTCGATGCCGGGTACCTGCAGCCAGAAGAAGAAGCCGCCTTCCGGTGTGTTGTATACGGTATTGGAGGGCAAATACTTTTTGAAGCCCGCTTCCATCGCGTCTCGCTTCTTTCCGTAGTGGGCAATGATCTTTGGGAGGAATCCGTCGAGGTGGCCAAGCCTGCAGTACTCATATACAAGTGCCTGGGCTACTACGCTTGAGCAGAGGTTCGTTCCCTGTTTGATCATGACCATTTTCTGCATCAGATCGGGATCCCCGACGATCCATGCTACGCGTGTCCCCGGTGCCAGTATTTTGGAGAAGGAGCAGGCGTAAACGACCCTTCCACTCTGTTTTTTATCCATTGAGAAGATTGTGGGCACGTGATCTCCTGTGTAACGAAGGTGACCGTAGGGGTCGTCTTCGAATATGATCAGGTCATATTTTTCAGCTATATCAAGAAGTTTAGCCCTGCGGTCCTCAGAGAGTGTCGATCCGGAGGGATTCTGAAAGTTGACGATAGTGTAGATAAACTTGATCCTGTGTCCGTCCTTGCGTCCCTGTTCTATAACAGCCGGGATCATATCGACGCAAAGTCCGTCTTTATCGCA
>JAAYHA010000333.1 GCA_012727545.1 Synergistaceae bacterium
AGAGGCTGAACTTAGACAGAAGGACAGGGATCCCGCTCTCCCTTGCAAGGGTCACCGTCTCTTCAAGGGGGATCTTTCCCCTTACGAAGACTATCGCAGGGAGGTCAAGCATCTGTGCTGTCCTTACTATCTGAATGTTTGTAAGGCCGGTCAGAAGAAGAGAACCCGGTGAACAGAATGCGAGCACGTCGCTCATCAGGTCACATGCATATGCGTAGGGTATATTTATCTCGCCCAGATCTACGTCGGAAATTACCTCAGCGTTGATTATCCCAGCCAGTTCTTTTAGGTTCATTTTTTACATCCTCCTATGGACTCTATATGTTGTATTGTTGTTTTGATGTAACCATCATAATTTTACAGCTTTGCGCAAAAAATAACAAGCTTAACAAAATGATACTGTTTCTCCTATTTTATAATATTTTCTTGGCCATAATTTTAAGTAATATCTCTTATTCTTATTTAAGAACATATTTTTACTGATCTTGGACTTCTGCCGCAGGCAAAATTGGGAGGGATGCCGCCTCCCATTTTATCTCGTCCAGGTTTTCTTTGATATGTTCCCTGAGCCAAAGGCCGATCTCTGCAGAACGAAGCATCTCCCTGTCTCCGTCCAGGACTTCTATTATCTCATCAGTGTCCAGCACGAATTCTCCTGAATCAGTTTCATGCCTGTAAGTCCAGTGTATCTCTGGTGAACCCATAATGAGAGCCATCATTGTGGCGGGGATGTCGCCCAACGGAGGCCTGTCTATGCTGCTCATTCTGAAAGTCGCGGTAGTTTTTGTACCTTTGCCGGGTTTTGAATTTATTTCAAGCCCCCCTTCACATAGTTCTGCAGACTGCCTGAGAAAGGGAAGCCCCATGCCGACCCTTCTGGTCGTCCTTGTCGTTGTGAAAGGATCGGTCACTTTTGCCACAAAATCTTCTGTCATGCCTTTCCCGTTGTCTTCCACAGAAAAAGTTAGCCTGTCCGCCGATCTCTTTTCAAGGATCACGATCCTCACATCTGTACTGTTTGCCATGACACTGTTTTCTGCTATATCAAGCAAATGCGCGGAAAGATCTTCAAGCAATGTTTTCACCCTCCGATATTTTTTCTTCTGTGTTGAGTTTTATCCTTCCCGGAGCACTGTATACGTTAAATCTTCCGTTCCTTGCAAATCCTATAAGTGTCATATTACAGCGCCTCGCAGCATCCGTTCCGTCTGCTGTGGCAGCAGAAATGCTAGCCATTAAAGGTATTCCGGCACCTGCCCCTTTAAGCACCATGTCTTCCGGCAGACGTCCTGAAGTTATGAGGACGGCATCACTCGTTTTTATGCTGTTTTTCAAAAGCCAGCCGACAGCTTTGTCAACGGCATTATGCCTTCCGACATCCTCTGTCCTGAAAAACCTCTCTCCCTCAGGAGAGAGGACTGCTGCTACGTGCACACTTCCGGTCTGCCTGAACAGTGGTGCTTCCGAGATCCAGTCAATACCGGACATTATCGCATCAAAGGAGATCTGCCATTCGACAGGGAGAAAAGGGGTGGCATTATTTTCTCTTTGTTCCTGTAAAAAGGCTCCTGAAGCCGTGTGAAGAAACCTGGATTCCAGCTTCCAGCCCTCTCTTTTATTTGACCTTTCCACAATTATTCTGCCGCCATCTTCTTTAATGGATCTAATATCTTTGATGCTCTCTATCATCCGCCTGCAGTAGAGGTTTCCAAGAGCCCACAGCTCTTCCTCTCCCGGAGTGAATATCACGACAGCTTCACGGGAACCGTCAACTTCAAGGATCATCCTTTTTTCGACGATCATATCATCATCGATCATTTTAACGGTCCCGTCACTGAACATCCTAATAATATCTTTTTTTAACGTACAGCCATCCATCCCCAATGCCCCGCTTTCTGTCTTTTGGTCTGATCAACTGCCGCTTACATTTTACTACACCTTGTCCCTTTAATTTTTACACACATCAGTAAGGATTTGGACTATACTACTTCTTGTCTTTACATTCCCGCGGAACGCCTGTCAATTAGCGATCCTTCAATGCCGGCAAGATAACAGAAAGAAGAGATACTCTCATGTCCGAAAAAAGCACATCAATTGCCAAACCTGCGAGGTTCAGAGATTATCTGATCATCCTTATTGCAATTACCATATGGAGTGCCAGTTTTGCCGGGATGAAGGTCGCCCTTGAACAGGCTCACCCCATGGTAGTGTTATGGATGCGACTTGGTATTTCTATCCCTTTCCTCTTTGTTGGAGCGTACCTTCAGAAAACATTCCGTCTCCCTTCGAAAAATGAACTATGGCCTCTGCTCATTATGAGCTTCCAGGGAATATTCCTGGTTTTGGGTCTTCAGAATTACGCAATGAAAACTGCCAGCGCCTCTACTGCAAACTGGATCATAATCTGCTCCCCGGCCTTTGTGGCTCTTTTGGGATGGCTCTTCTTAAAAGAAAAAATATCCAACATGGGCTTTATCGGACTATTGATCTC
>JAAYHA010000334.1 GCA_012727545.1 Synergistaceae bacterium
CTTCCAGGCTTTTTGTCTCCTGGAGCGCTGAGGGTATCCCCCTTGGAAAAGTAAAAAACAGGGATAACGGCATCGAAGTGAGACTCTCTATGTCAGATCGCAAAGGAAAAACGGCGGGACAGAAAATCGAGCGGGGCACGGCACTTATATCAACTGTCACAGTTATGCCCGCGGGAAAGGATCTCAGAAATGTCGTGGTCATTATCCCGCTTCCCGCAGGCCTTGAAATTGAAAATCCCAGATACAGCGGGGACGGAGAGCCCCTGCCTCCCTTTGTGAGGGCGGAAGCAAGAGACGACAGGCTGCTTCTTTACATAGAAAAGCTGGAAAAGAGGCTGGACTGGAAATTCATACTGAGAGCAGTAACGTCAGGCACATTCGATGTTCCGCAGATATCAGCAGAGTGTATGTACGATCCGGCTGTTTCAAGTATAAGCGGTGGCGGCAGGATAGAGATCAGGTAGGATATCTGTGCTGCCCTATCCTTTGAGATGAAATTAAGGCCGGACTTCCCGGATATTACGAAAAAATACTTACGCAAGGCCCGTAAAATTTGGCACTTGCCGCTTATCCTTGTTTTCGTATTTCTGACAGCGGGTTTTTCGGTTCCGGGTGAAAAAATATCACAGTGGCATAGGTCTACGGTAGTTACAGACTTGCGCGGAGTCCCTCTTCAGGGATATCTTTCAAAAAACGAAGAGTGGGCACTTCCTATCTCCCTGGAGGAAATGGGAACATGGATGCCCAAAGTCGCAGTTGCACTTGAAGACAGGCGGTTTTTTCATCACCCGGGAGCAGACCTGACATCCCTCTCGAGAGCGATGGTCCAGAACATGAGAGCAGGAAAGGTTATATCCGGTGGCTCAACGATAACTACTCAGTTGATAAGACTTTCTGTCCCCAGGGAAAGGACACTTAGAAACAAGGTGTTGGAATTCTGGCAGGCTGTTCAGCTGGAAAGACTGATGACTAAAAATGAGATACTTGAGTTTTACTTAAACAAAGCTCCGTTTGGTTCCAACATCAGGGGTGTCGAAGCAGCGGCCAGGGCATGGTTCAACAAACCTGCAAAAGAACTATCCCTTTCGGAAGCGGCTATTCTTACCGGTTTACTGCGAGGTCCCGCATTTTACCGTCCTGACAGACATCCTCAACGGGTCCTGGCACTAAGGGACCGTCTCCTCGACAGGCTTGGGGAACTCGGGGTCGCTTCCCCTGATGAGATCCGAAGGGCTAAGCTTGAATCTGTCCCGGCAAAACGCTTTTCTATACCCTCCTCATGCAGGGAAGCCTCGGCGCATGCCGCGGCTCAGGGGGCTTCCACCGGACTTAGTGACAGATACGGACGCATAAGATCTTCCATAGACAGAAGGATCCAGGATATTGCCGAGCAGGAACTTAGGTTCGCACTTTCGGGACTCCCCCGTGAGATCACGGCTGCAGCGGTGATAGTTGAGAACGAAACCGGTCTGGTCAGAGCCTATGTGGGCAACATGAGGGGAGAGGAAGCCGGACCGGCGTCCTGGGTAGATTGCGGAAGCTCTCCCCGCTCTCCGGGTTCCCTGCTAAAGCCTTTCGCATATGCGCTCGCTTTTGAGTCAGGAAAACTTACCCCATCATCAATGCTTGCCGATACACCTATGTCGATGGGTCAAACAGCGCCCCGCAACTTTGACAGACTCTACAGAGGACCTGTTTCGGCAAGAACAGCCCTCTCTGATTCCCTTAACGTCCCCGCAGTGAGAGTTCTCAGGGGTATTGGTCCAAACAGGCTGCTGGACCTTTACAGGAGACTTGGCTTTGGCCGGATAACAAAGGATGCAGGTTGGTATGGAGACAGCCTGGTGCTTGGCGGATGTGAGGTGACCCTTTTGGAGGCGGCCGAAGCATACCGCACTTTGGCGGCCGGAGGTAACGCCGGTTTTTTGAGCTGGATCGAAGAAGCTCCCTCGGCGGAAGAAAGGAAAGTTCTTTCGGGAGGAGCTGCAGCTTTGACACTTGATATATTAAAAGACGAAAGGAGGCTTATCCCTCTTTACAGAGAACTTTTCGGCGAAGATGGGGTCGTGATAGCATTCAAGACCGGTACCTCGTATGGTTTACGCGATGCATGGACAGCCGCTGTTACAAAACCGTACACAGTTGTTGTCTGGTTTGGAGATCCGACCGGAAAGCCTCACCAGGCTCTGGTCGGTATAAAGGCAGCTGCGCCGCCCGCTGTACGCATTATTAGGAAGATAACGCTTCCCGGTACAAGTTGGTTCAAATATCCCTCTGAAGTAAAAAAAGGAGAAGTATGCCCCCTCTCCGGTTCTCCGCGCAATTCGCTCTGCCCAACGGGAGCAGCAGACATCTTTATTGAGGGCATCTCCTCAAGAGAACCCTGCAGGCTGCACGTGATGGGGAATAACGGGCCGGAGGTGAGGTGGCCTCCGGAGATCGAGCTTTTCTTATCAGGCAGAGAAAGCAAAAGAGGAGTTTCCCTCATAGAAATTACATCGCCCAGGAACAATGCATCCTACATGATCGGAAGCCGCGGAGGCAAGATACTTTTGAACTCAAAAGGCGGCGAAGGAGAAATTTACTGGTTCGTTGACGGAGAGCTCTGTCCCCCCGCAGAAGGTTCAGGGGAGGTCTGGTGGCAAATGAGTGAGGGCAGCCATAAAATCTCTGCTGCTGACGCATCCGGCAACTCTGCCCATGTATGGATAGCAGTGGGATCAGGAAATGTAAAAGAGTCGGAGGAAGAATTGCCCGTTCTTGAAGAGGCTGAATAAAAGCAGCGGGGCAGCCTATTTTTACTGTTTGTCCCTGGGCATTGGGACAGCACTGTTTCCCCATTCAAGCTTTTGAAGCATGCCCCTTGAAAACATCTCTTCAAGCGAAGGTGCTATATCCGGTTTTAAAGAAGAAGGAACATACAGGCTCATCTCAACGTTTTCCCC
>JAAYHA010000335.1 GCA_012727545.1 Synergistaceae bacterium
CTTTTGTCAATTATCTGAAGGACTACCCGAAGAGGCTCTCCGTTCTTGTATCCCCTTACATCGGAGCGGATAAGTGCAACGTCACGTTCGTCTTCGCTGTAACGAAACTGTTCCTGGCCTCCAAGAAGAGCTGCACAGAAAGAATCGGGGGCTATTTCACCTGATGGAGTCATTATCGGAGCTGATGACAAGAAACCGCTCTTGGCCATTACACTCCAGAACGCACCGGTCCCCGGCCAGCGGCAAATATAACGCCCCATACTGCTGATCGTTTTATCAAGTCTGAATATCTCGGAAAAAGTTACGCTGTCCCCGTTTGCAAAACATTCGAGCTTTGAATCGAACTCAGGAAGGTTTAAAAAGTGCATATTATCCTCTTCGAACATGCTATCAGCCGGGATATCGACTATTTTCCCGCCTTTTATTACTCTTGCCGGCCTTAGGTAGGATCTCATGACCCCGATAACAGACCAGGTAAATTTATACCGGATGGGGTTACTGCTGGCTTCAAGCTCCGGAAATCCCGCCCCGTAGGAATGAAAGACCTTGACTTCATCCAGTTCTTCGACGGCTTTTGCTCCCAATACAAGGTCGATCCCGGGGTCCATACCGAATTCTTCAAGTATCGTTATTCCCTTTGATTTTGCGGTCTCGTTCAGCCTGGATATCTCTTCTCTCTGAAGCTCCTTTTTGGTTTCATCCTGTTCTCCCGGGTTAAAGAGATACATCGCGGATACGAGGCTCACCCCTGCTTCAGCGGCAAGTTTTGCAGCCGGCAAAGCGTATTCGCCCGGAAGCAATTCAATTATTACATCTGATTTCCTCATCAGCTCAAGGACCGAGTTTTCATCCCTCATGTCCAGCTTTACAGGCTCTACTCTTTGGTCTTTCAGCTTTTCCGGGAGAGCCCATATCTCGTCAGAGATGTCCGCAACCATTACTTTTGTAATCGACTTATTTTCAAGGATGTCTTCAAGAGAAGCTTTTCCCTGCATTCCATAACCAAGCTGCAGAACGGTGAAACCACCCATATTATCATCCCCTGTTTAAGGCTTTAATGCATGCATCAATGAATTTATGTATACCTATTCTAAAATATACACCCTGAATTTTATTTGTCAATTATTTTATGGAATAAAAAAAACGGGAGTTCACGACCTTGCTTCCGCAAAGGTGAATACCCGTTTTCTGTTTTTGATATGTGAGAATGCCCTGGGTTGAACAGGGCCTTATGTCAACGAAAGGTCAGTTTAAGAGAAGCTTTGAGAATGTGGTGTATATGTGCAGTTTCATCTGCTTTCTTGCTTCTTTTGGATCCCTCTCCCTTATCGCCCTCACTATTGCTTCGTGCTGTCTTGGTGTCGCATGTTCCACAACAACATTGGTAGGTTTGTAAAATCCGTCAAAGTAAAAGATATATATGTTGGAACGCCAGAACATATTTTTTACCCATCTCTCTATGTATTGGTTTCCGCTGAATTTAGCTATTGAAAGATGGAACTCTTCATTTACGTTTGCCCACATTTCTCTGTCTTTATTTTCAAATGCTGTGTGGTCTTTTGAGCGACCGGATTCTAGGAAGGATATTTCCTGGTCTGTTGCGTATTGAGCCGCCAATGCAGCCGCTTCTCCCTCTGCGACCTGTCTCGCAGTAAAGACATGCTCAGCATCTTTTGGCGTAGGTATAGGAATATAACAACCCTTCTTGGGCATCTTGTTTAGAAAACCCTCAAGAACCAGACGACCAAGAGCTCTGCTTACAGGGGTCCTGCTCATATTCAACTTCGGGGCAATATCAAGTTCCAGTAAAAAATCTCCGGGTCTGTAAGCTCCGGTCAGTATTTCGCTGATGATGTGACGATATGCTCTCTCTTCAGCATTTTCCACGACGTATCCCCCAAAACTAGCATCGTATGCATTACATATATTATAGCTGTTAAAAAGTACCGGCAGGACAGCATGTATATTAACACACTGGCCTGCCGGTACAAAAGTATTTTTTGCTATTGTTTTTAAATATTTTTAGTCGTCGTAATTATTTCCGTCGTTGCCGCTTGTTCCGGGGGCATTCTTCGCAGTGTAGTCTGCCCTGCAGCCCAGGACTTTTCTGTCCGGCGAAGCGTTATGATCGGGGCGGCGTGACATGACTTCCGCTACAGCATCAGCACTTCCTTCCGCTCCAAACGCAACAATGAATCTTTCCGCCCAGTACTGCATTTCATCGACTGTTCTGTCTATTATATGCTGAGGTTCTGCCATTATCCTGTCGCAGAATGGAAGGTTGAGTTTTTTGTAGTCTCCGCTCTTACGGCTCATTCCCTTGCTGTCCCCGGCATTCACTATCTCGTTCCAAAGCTCTGTTGATATTCCTCTGTCTGCCTCTTTTGTATAGGTACCGCCTTCGGTTATTGCGTTTCCTGTTTCCGGGTCCATCTTTATGCCAAAATAGACGTTCTGGAACAGGGTGGCAACATTGCCTTTTCTGATCCCGTATTTTCTGAAGGTAGAGACTTTGTCGAGAGGGGTCCCTGAGATACCGTGCTGAGCTATGGTAACACCGTAAGGCTCAATGACGTCGGCGATCTCCTTTGTCCTTTTGAGGTCGATCCCTTCCATCTGGCCTACTGTCGGATCATATGTTCCGTGGAGGCTTCCGTTAGAGATGGCAAGATAGTCGGGGAAGATCCCCCATGTGTTCAGTCCGCCGATAAAATACTTAGCCTCTTCAACTGTCGAAAGTTCGCCGGGGCCTTTTATCTCTCCAACTTCAACTTCAAGGCCAAGTTCAGA
>JAAYHA010000336.1 GCA_012727545.1 Synergistaceae bacterium
AGGACCGCTTAAGCGCAGGATAATGGACATGGGCATCACAAAGGGAACGGAACTTACCCTCAAAAAAATCGCTCCTCTTGGAGATCCTTTGGAGATCACCGTCAGAGGATACGAACTATCCCTAAGAAAGTCCGACGCCGAAATGATCGAAGTCGAATAGAGATAGATCTACAGCCATAGACGAAAACTGGAACGGAGTTTTGAGGAACTCCTTATTTTTAAAACATTTGAGTTAGCAATTGCTAACTAGTGGAGGTCGGCATATGAAGATAAAGATCGCACTTTTAGGGAACCCAAACTGCGGGAAGACTACAATGTTCAACGCTGTGACAGGCAGTACCCAGTATGTAGGAAACTGGCCCGGAGTCACGGTAGAAAAAAAAGAGGGACCGATCAGGGGACATAAAGATGCTCTGCTGGTCGACCTCCCGGGCATTTACTCACTTTCTCCTTACACACTTGAGGAGAGGATCACTCGCAATTATCTCACCACTGATAAGCCAGACGCAGTGATAAACATCGTTGATTCGACAAATATTGAGAGAGGCCTCTATCTCACTACAGAACTTCTGGAAATGGACGTCCCAATTATTATCGCTCTCAACATGACAGATGCTGCTGAAAAAGCGGGGATAAACATTGATGCCGGCAAACTCTCAAAAAGCCTTGGCTGCAGAGTGGTAAAGACTTCCGCTTCAGAAGGCACCGGGATCGAAGATCTTGTCAAAAATACGATAGATATCGCATCCCTCAAAGAAAGGCCCGGATCTTATCCTCGTTTCAGCAGGAGTACCGAAGATACACTTGAAATGATATCTCTGGCTGCTTCCAAATTTTCCGGCGATCTGCCCAAAAGGTGGTTCTCTGTCAACCTTTTCAGCAGGGATCCTATTTTGCGTCAGTTGCTTCCACTGGAAGAGGGTGACATGAATGAGATCGAAGACCTTATAAAGAGCTGCGAAGAAAGTAATGACGATGACTCGGAGAGCATGATCGCCAACGAACGATACACCTACATAGACGGGATCCTTAAAGGAACAGTTATGAAGAGGGGGGCAGAAGGACTTTCAGTCTCGGACAGGATCGACATGGTCCTTACCAACAGGCTGCTCGGGCTTCCTATATTCTTCATGATCATGTGGGGCATCTATTACATTTCGATACAGACCCTGGGTGACATGACAATAGGATGGACTGAAACACTTTTTGGCACGATCTCAGAGAAGGTCTCAGCCCTGCTTTCGTCAGCAAACGTGGCAGAATGGCTCCATGCCCTTATCATTAACGGTGTTATAGGTGGAGTTGGATCAGTTCTTGGCTTCGTACCCCAGCTGATGATCCTATTCCTTCTGATCTCCTTCCTGGAGGACTGCGGATACATGGCCCGTGTAGCCTTCATCATGGACAGGATTTTCCGGCAGTTTGGCCTCTCAGGAAAGTCTTTCATTCCCATGCTTGTCGGGACCGGCTGCTCGGTTCCCGGCATTATGGCTTCAAGGACGATAGAAAATGAATCGGACCGCAGACTGACCATAATACTCACCCCCTTCGTCCCATGCGGAGCCAAATTGCCTGTCTTCGCGCTTTTTGCCGCCGCATTCTTCCCTGAACAGTCATGGGTGGCTCCCTCAATGTATATGATCGGGATCGGCATGGTGATCCTTTCAGGGATCATTCTGAAAAAGACCGACCTCTTCGGGGGAGAACCTGCTCCCTTTGTAATGGAACTCCCTTCCTACAGGATGCCATAGATCAAAGGCGTTCTAACGCACATGTGGGAAAGGTCAAA
>JAAYHA010000337.1 GCA_012727545.1 Synergistaceae bacterium
GCACGACAATGTGCTTCATGGAAGAGACTCTCCTGCCCAGCTCCATATCTTCCTCATTAAGTTCATCTCCCGCATCTATTACCCAAACACGGAGATCTGCCTCTGTCATGGACTTTAACGACTGACTCACGCCGATGCACTCGACCTCGTCAATAGTTTCACGGATGCCTGCTGTGTCAATTATCCTGATAGGAATGCCTTTGTGAGTGAATATCTCCTCTATCCTGTCTCTTGTTGTGCCGGGTACTGGGGTGACGATCGCACGTTCTTCTCGGAGAAGCGCATTCAGAAGCGAGGATTTACCAACGTTGGGGCGTCCAATGATGGCTGTCTTTATGCCTTCTCTCAATATTAGTCCGGAACGGCAGACTTCGAGCATTGCTTCTCCATCCGATATCAGATTTTCCAGACGTTTTGCGGAATTTTCCTTTGATATGTAGCCTTCGTCTTCCTCCGGGAAATCGAGATCTACTTCCAGGAATGCGGCAAGTCCTGTAATGGCATCAAGAAAAGACCTGAGTTTTTGTGCAAAAGCTCCCTGCATAGTTCGTGAAGAGGCGTAGAGTGCTTCGTCGCTTTCTGCCCTAATTACCCCAAGGACAGCTTCCGCCTGCGGAAGGTCTATCCGTCCGTTCACAAATGCCCTGCGTGTAAATTCTCCGGGTTGCGCAAGCCTGGCTCCCATTGAGCAGAGTTCTTCCATGCATTTCTGAGCGGGCAGCAGTCCACCGTGACAATGTATCTCAACGCTTTCTTCGGCAGTATAGCTTGCCCCTTTATCAAACCTTACTGCAAGCACCTCATCAAAGAGCTCTCCATCAGAAGAACGAAGCCTGCCGAGGGTGAGAAAGCGTGCGGGCTGCTCTGCAAGGTTTTTTCGGCCTGTGAATATTTTATCGGCAAGCAAAACGGAGCCCTCTCCCGAAAGCCTTACTACCGCTATCCCACTTTCTCCCCACGCTGTGGCGAGCGCTGTTATAATTTCCTCCATTTGATCACTCACTCTCTGCGATCTGTTCCTGTTATCCGTTAAAGTGACATCCTCTGTTCTATTTGGATCATTACCCATTATAATCTTCGATCAACGGTTCTATCAATGACTGCCAAATTCGGCCATTATGTTTTAGGAAATCAAAAGGCGGCCTCATCATGAGGCCGCCCGATATCTACTTTCAGTTGTATTTTCTAAAGTGCCTTTATTGCCGCGCCCAGCCGTTTTGCGCCCTCTTCGAGTTCTTCCGGCTGTGCGAAGGTGAAGCATGTGCGCATGAAATCAAGTCCTGAACCGTCAACGAAGAAGGAGGGACCTGTTACGAAAGCAACTCCATGCTCTATCGCCTTCATGAATAGTGTAGTTGAATCGATGCCGGGTACCTGCAGCCAGAAGAAGAAACCGCCTTCCGGTGTGTTGTATACGGTATTGGAGGGCAAATACTTTTTGAAGCCCGCTTCCATCGCATCGCGCTTTTTGCCGTAGTGAGTGATGATCTTGGGGAGGAAGCCCTCGAGGTGTCCAAGCCTGCAGTACTCATATACGAGTGCCTGGGCTACTACGCTTGAGCAGAGGTTTGTGCCCTGTTTGATCATGACCATTTTCTGCATCAGATCGGGATCGCCGACGATCCATGCTACGCGTGTCCCCGGTGCCAGTATTTTGGAGAAGGAGCAGGCATAAACGACCCTTCCACTCTGTTTTTTATCCATTGAGAAGATTGTGGGCACGTGATCTCCTGCGTAACGAAGGTGACCGTAGGGGTCGTCTTCGAATATGATCAGGTCATATTTTTCAGCTATATCAAGAAGTTTAGCCCTGCGGTCCTCAGAGAGTGTCGATCCGGAGGGATTCTGAAA
>JAAYHA010000338.1 GCA_012727545.1 Synergistaceae bacterium
AGAAGCGGAAGATGGAGAAAACTAAAACTTTCATAAGGAGATGACCCTATGCAGAAACTGGATGAAATAATTTTGAAAAGGCAAAGCTGCAGGAGCTACGATACAAAACCTGTGGCAAAGGAAGATATAATCAAATGTCTTGATGCCGCAAGACTCGCGCCTTCGGCATGCAACAGCCAGCCGTGGAAATTTACGGTGGTCACAGAACCGGAAACGAAAGCGAAGCTCTCAGCCCTTCTGCAGATCGTGGGAGGAAACAAGTTCGCAGACGCGGCTCCGGTTCTTATAGCGGTCAGTGAAGATGAGTGTCCCAAGCTTATGCCGGGAGTGCTTGAGAGGTGGAGCTGCAAACATTTTGCCCACTGCGACATCGGAATTGCTATAGCACACTTCACGCTCAAGGCTGCAGAATCGGGTCTTGCGACATGCATAATGGGGACCTTTGAAGACTGCGATGTCAAGGAACTCCTCGACATCCCGAAGGGCGACACCGTACGAGCGGTCCTTGCGCTTGGTTATCCGTCTGACGATAAGATAAGGGGTAAAAACAGGAAAGAACTTGACGAGATAGTCCGTTTTATCGATTAAAGGAAAAAGCTCACTCTATTTCCAGAGTGAGCTCAGCTTCGCATAAACTGTATCGTCTTCCATGTGCCTCAGTGAGTGCAGGAAATGCCTGCCCTCACTGCAGGCCAGCTCCTGAGTAAGGCAGCGCACCCTTGTACGCGGTATGGCGTGTAAGAACTCGGAGTCAACAAGTACAGGCGCCAATCCCTCGCTGACTTCGTCGGGCACAGTATCCAGCGCCCAGCTGAAGAAGACTGCATGGTTCGTGTGGTCGTTCACGTCCAGATCCTGCCAACGTACCTTCCACGTCTCCTTTATCTGCGGATCTGTCAGCTCCGGGACTTTCACGTCCTCAGGAAGCGTTTCCGAGACCCTCTCCATGAAACCCGTCATCAGTTCGCTCTTGTCGAGACGGATCGGCCTCTCCCTCTTAAGATCGAGCAGGACCCACCAGGTATAGGCGGAGCCAAGAAAATCGCCCGCGCCGTTCCACAGCTTGTACGAACGGAGGGAGTAAAGGTTGCGGTAAGGTTCCGCGTAAGTCTTTATCCTTATCTTTTCATCCATTTTAGTCGGATATTTTTCAAGGTCGATGCGATATTTCCTCAAGACCCATGTAACATCGTGCTCAAGGGTCTGTCTGACAGAGAGGTTGAACTTTGAGGCATCGATGTCTGCCATCTCCTGAAACATCTCCAGCAGCACACCAAACTTAAGCCTTCCTTTTGGATCGATCCCGCTGAAGGGGATCTGGTTCTCGATCTCAGTCATCGAGATAACAGTCGAAATATCCCTGAATATACACTACCGGGGTGCCTTTGTCCCCCGAGCCGGAGGTGAGGTCGCAGAGCGATCCGATAAGGTCCGTCATTCGTCTGGGAGTGGTCCCGAGCGTGCAATGCCCGAACTTGTCCATTTCGCCTTTAGACTCAATGGCCTCGCGGATAGCGTCAGACGGATCCTTGTCCCCCGCATTGTCTGCAACATACTTGAACTTTATCTCCTTTGGCATCCCGTTCAGTCCGTCTGTGTAACCGGGTGAAACGACAGGATCCGCCAGCTCCCATATACCGCATACAGGATCCTTGAAAGCCCCGTCACCGTAGACCAGCACTTCAAGTTTTTTGCCGGTACGGTAAAATAGATCCTTCTGAAGCTCTCTGACAAATTCATCGCAATTCCTGGGAAAGAGTTTTACAGAATCGTCATTCGTATAGTTCGATCCAAGCAACCCGTACTCTTCATTGAA
>JAAYHA010000048.1 GCA_012727545.1 Synergistaceae bacterium
CTTATCGTGCTAAACGTTGAGAGGGGAAGCCTTGGTGCAAGGCTTGGACTTCAGCCCGGGGATGTTATCCTTGAAGTCAACAGGGCAAAGATGAAGACTCTTGAAGACTGGAACAGGGTGATGGGAGAAAAGAACAAATCACTGGGAATACTTATGTCCAGAGATGGGCAGACGCTTTTCATTTCTGTCGAAATGTAGCCCCGCCAGTTGAATAGCCTTCCTTTTCTACCAGGACATCAGTGATGCCTAAATAAGCAAGTTTATCAGCGATGAAACCAATATCCTTGATCAGACCGGGAATATTTTCCCGGTCTGTTTCTATTCTTGCTTTTACTCCGTCATAGCGCATCCTCAGTTGAGAATCAGAGGGAAGATATTTCCTGATGATGTTCTCACCGGCATCGACCTTTGCGATCATCTCTTCACTGATCGCTGTACCTGTAGGTATTCTTGAGGCAAGGCATGCCGCAGAGGGTTTGCTTGCAGTGGGAAGCTTCAGGTTTGATGATATCGCCCTGATATCCTGTTTTGAAAGGCCGCACTCAAGAAAAGGGCAAAGGACATTGACAGATTCATTTAATGCCCTCATTCCCGGCCGGTGGTCACTTAGGTCATCTGTATTTGAGCCGTCGAGGATCCATGGGATCTCAAGCCGTGCTGCTTGAGACAACATTGCGTCAATCCTTCTTGATTTACATACGTAGCACCGTTCCGGCCCATTTTCGCAAAAATCTATGCTGCCAAGATCATCGTGCTCAATTTTGAAAAGCCTGATCCCGTACCTCTCGGCAAAAGAGAGGATCTCTCCCTTGTCTTTTGCTGAGAGCAGCTTAGACCATACAGTTATGGCGGCGGCGTCATCACCTAATGCCTCTTTGGCGGCAAAAACAAGCAAAGCACTGTCCACACCGCCCGAAAAAGCAACCGCAGCCCTTCCCAGCTTTCTTATAAACTTTACAAGTTTTCTGTACTTATCTTCAGGGGACAAAAGATCAACCTTTTCTTCTATAGCAGAAGTCACACAGCGGATCTCCGTCCATTATAGTTTTTTCTCTCACCAGCTCCAGCTCGGGATCGAAACCTTCCAGAAATGATGCGTCACGGTCACAGGAAATCAGAGTCCCTATGTCGCCAAACCCAAGTTCTTTGTACAGGTTTGCAAATTCACATCTTGTGACATCAAAAGAGAGGACAGAGTCAAGATCTTCTTTCATATTGACTTCCAGCGCTCCCCCCTCGTTCCACTTTGAAATGCATTTCTCTTTTAGGTTTTCCAGTCCGCCCCCGTCGAGTGATATTTCCTTACCGAGGTTTCGTGATATATCCTGCATAGTCTTTCGTACCAGATCATAAGTTTTTTCCTTGCCGAATTCTTCAGCAAATGCTCTTATAACAGGTCCGAGTACTTTGATTTCGATCTCCCTCTGCTGCAGGAGGGGTATTTCTACGTAGTTCTCCTTCATATTCTTACCTCCGGGTTTTCATAATTTATTGCGGTAATTATGCTTATATTTTAACCTTTTATTTCCTGAAAATACTCTATCATGATAAAATAGCAAAACAGAGATAATGGTCATGATGAAACAAATCGTAAAAATCAGGAGGAGGTATTGCCATGACAGAGGTAAATAAAAGCGAAGACATCATTATGGAATTGAAGGCTGAAATCGAGGCTTTGAAATGTGCGATCGCGGAACAGCAGGAAAAGGCCGAAGCCAAACGCATTATTGATTTCAACAAGGTAAAAAATACCTTGGATGACGGAGCCAAGACCCTCCTTGCAGCGGTAAAGCCGGTGATAGAGAAATATGAAGAACCGGGAAGGGCAGCTGTTGCCAAAGTTGGGACAAGAGTATCAGACAATCCGTTCCTTTCTGTCGTCATAGCTTTTGGGGCCGGGATAGTAATAGGAAAACTTCTCGATTATTGTTGCTGGCGTGCCGAAGAAGAATAATAATCAGGCCTGTTGGCCTTTGAACAGGAACGGTGATTAAAGTTGGAAACTTTTGCCAACTTAATAGTTAGTTTCTTTGATCTCCTTGAGGCCGAAGGAAGGACATTTAAAGAGAAATCCGTACTTGTGATAGAGGGATTCCTTATAATGTTCTTTGGTGTCTCACTGGTCATTTACGGAGTTTTTGCCGTTGGAGCAGCATTGTACATGTGGCTGAGCGATCATATAGGAAAACCATTTTCAGCGCTTCTGGTCGCTGCCCTTTTTTTGGGGATCGGCATATGGCTGCTTACTAAAGGCAGAGCGATCACTTACGGCAAAGGTGGGGCTGGCGTTGGATCAGAACAAAAAAGAACTGACTCTTGAAGAGGCTAAGGCCAATTTTAAGGCCGCGATAATGGAGTTTGATCCAGTCCGGATCATCCAGAGAAAACCCCTGCATGTTCTCGGAGCAATGGCATTTGCAGGTTTGATGATGGGCTTCACGGGCAAAAAGATGTCCCGTCTTTTTTTCCCGGGACCAAGTCTGATTTCAGGGATATTAAAAAAACTGATATAGATTTTCCCGGTAAATAAATAATAAATGGCAGTCCATGTCTTAACGGCAGGACTGCCATTTTTCTTTACAGGTGAAATATAAATAAAGTCTTATGGGCCAACTCTGCCGTAAAGCATTATGAATCCCCTTGGGTTTCTAACGATCTTGTAGCCAACATTGCCCTTTGAAATAGCTTCCTGCTGTTTTTTTATTTCTCGGATAGGTATTCTCAAATGTCCGTGAGTCCACAGCGGATACGCAGGATAAAATTCTTTTTTTAGTACAAAACGCAAAAAACCTCCATAGGTCCATTCTATTGCAATAATATAGTATCCGCAGGCCAGGACATTTTGCAGGCTGAAGATGTTTTTGGGAGACACTGTTGTTACGACCGAATCATGCTTTTTAGAAACGATGTTTTCTGCGTAAAACTGAGAAAGAAATTGTATGTTGTTTCCCCTGAACTCCCTGTCCACCACACAAAAACCTGTTACTGCAGAATTTGAGTATCTCTCGGGAGCAAGATTATAATCCATCAGTGATTCCCTGACCCATTCAGGTGAAGTTTTGAGAGTTCTAAGGCAAATCAGGCGATCCTCGTATCTTGTCCCTACAGCAAGCCCTTCCTTGCCCAAAAATCTTTTCAGATCATCTTCGGTGCTGGCTGCAAAGATCTCGCGGCTCAGACCATGAGCGACTTCATTGTGCAGTTTTATTGAGATGTCTTCGTCTTTTCTTGAAAGTACTTCGATCGTACATGGTACTGTCAGCGCTCTTCCGTCAGGCATATGTCTTTCTACGAATAACTGCATCTTAACGGAGTCTCTCAAAATTCGCGGCCTCCCTTTATAGAGGTTGCTTAAAAAATATACTGAACAACATAATATCGGATCACTGAAATTTTGATTTATATTAGCTATTATCGCATACGTATATGCACTTAAACAAAACTTTTCCCGAAATGAGAGAAAAAAAGAATTTCCGGCTTATGGCTGTATAATTGCTGAAGCGCCTTCAGGCAGAAGGGGATGACGCTTTTAAATAATGAAAAGAGGTAACCTGATGTCTTCTTTAGAAATGAGCAGACCTCCAAAAGCAACTCTTATCTTTGCTTATCTGATGGTTTATATTATCTGGGGATCTACATATCTTGCAATAAGATTCTCCGTTGAAACGATACCTCCGTTTTTTTCGGGAGGGGCGAGATTCCTCAGTGCCGGGATCATCCTTTTTGCTGCCAGGCGCATACAGTCCGGTCACAGGACTACACTGCAGGGATGGAAAAATGCATTTTTTGCGTCTCTGCTTCCCTTCGTAATATCATACGGACTGATTACGAGCGCTGAAACCGTAGTGCCGTCCTCCATAGCAGCTCTTCTCGTGGCATTGGAACCTCTGTGGTTCTGTGTATTGGGTTGGCTATTCTTCAATGGCGAAAGACCTGCAAGCCGTCATTATGCCGGTATAATACTAGGTTTTTTGGGCATCTTTTTTCTTGTCGCTGGAGATCCTAAGGCAAATTTCTCCTTGGAATCAAGCTATTTGATATGGGTCATCATGCTCATATTTAGCGGGATAACATGGGTAACAGGGGCTTTTATCTCTAAAAATCCGAAAATTCACGAAGACTCACTGATGTCATCTGGAATGCAGATGACGTGCGGCGGCACAGTAATGATGACAATACACTTCCTGTTTTCTGCCTTCAACGGCAGTTACCAGGCAATACCCTCTTTCTCAGAGAAATCAGTCCTTGCTCTCATATACCTGATAATCTTTGGCTCTCTTGTCGCATACTCGTCTTTTCTCTGGCTTATGAGGGTCGAACCTGCCAACAGGGTCGCGACCCACGCCTTTGTAAATCCTGTAGTGGCAGTCTTCCTGGGCTGGTTTCTCGGAGGAGAAGAACTAAGCGTCAATATGCTTGTTGCAACGCCACTTATAATAACCTCAGTCATTTTGATGATATGGACTCCACGCAAAGACTTCTAAGTTGTTTATACGATCTGTTCCTGCCTGAAGATCTTGCATACTTTGCAAAAAAAGAGATCTCAGAGCTTAAGCTCTGAGATCTTATAAATTTCTCTGAAAAATTATAATTCATAAAGTAAGTAATGGAGGCGGCACCCGGATTCGAACCGGGGATGAAGGATTTGCAGTCCTCTGCCTTACCGCTTGGCTATGCCGCCACGAAGGAGAGTATAACAACCAGGATATTTAGTGTCAAGGCACAGAAAAGCCAGAAAATTCAAGTAGAGATTGAAACCTTTTCTTAAAATTAAAAATGTATTATAATAAAGTATAGATCAGAGTTTCTTTTTAAAAACAAACCTAAATGTGAAATATGACTCTATTTAGCAAAGGTTGCGGATAAAAATGAAGATATTTGCAATCAACCCAGGCAGCACAGGAATGAAAGCAGCCTTGTATGATGATTTGGAAATGATTTGGTCTGAATCTCTCGAATACAGCCAGGCAGAGATCGACAGATGTAAGGAATCTTCTGAAACAGAGGAAGACTTCCGTTTCACAAACTCCGTTAAAATACTTGAAAGTCATGGAAACAGTATGTCCGAGCTTTCTGCCGTAGTAGGCAGAGGTGGTCTGCTGCGTCCCGTCAGAGGCGGCGCATGGATAATTAACGAAGATATGGCTGACGACCTTAGATCTTGCAGGTACGGGAGGCACGCGTCGAACTTCGGAGGACTTATTGCAAAAAGGATATCAGAGAAGGCAGGATATATTCCTGCCTTTATCGTTGACCCAGTATGTGTAGACGAGATGTCTGAGGTCGCTCACGTGAGCGGTATTCCGGATCTTCCCAAAAGGCCGATATTTCACGCTCTTAATCAGAAGGCAGTTGCTTACAGGGTTGCCCAAAAGATGGGTAAGCGTCTTGATCAGTGCAAATTCATCATCGCACATATGGGTGGCGGAGTTACGGTCGGAGCACACTGTGAAGGAATGGTCATTGATGTCAATAACGGGCTTGCAGGATACGGACCCATGTCTCTGGAACGTGCTGGAACAGTGCATGCCGGTGATCTTATTAAAAGGTGCTTCTCAGGCAAGTACACCCAAAAAGAAATGGAAAGGATGCTTGTAGGTGAGGCAGGAGTTGCCGGCCATCTTGGCACACGTGATTTCAGAAAGATCGTCGAAAGGGTGCAGGCCGGAGAAGAGAAGGCGAAACTTATAGTAGACGCGCTGGCCTATCAGATAGCTGCTGAAATTGGTGCAAGGGCCACCAACCTTTACGGCAAGGTCGACGCCGTCATACTGACCGGAGGCCTGGCAAACAGCACATACCTGTGTGATCTTATAAAGGAAAGGGTGTCCTGGATATCAGAGGTCATCTGCGTACCCGGTGAAGACGAACTGAGAGCACTTGCTGAGGGCGCTTACAAAGTGCTTACAGGGGAAGAAGAGGCCCACATTTATGAAAAAGAATAACTGTGCCCCTGAGAACAACCTCTCTTTGTTGAAAGATAAAAAATGGAACCATGTAGTTGCCGTCACTGGGGCTCTTGGATCAGGAAAGACCGAGTTTACCATGAGCCTTGCTTCTGCGATGGCTGACAGCGGTGAAAGCGTTATCCTTGCTGACATGGACATAATCAATCCCTATTTTTGCCTCAGGGCTCTTGCCTGCGACATAAAAAAGGATAACCTTTCTGTACTGACGCCTCCCGGAGATATCAAATGGGGAGATATGAGCTACATCAATCCTCTGATCCGCACAAAGATACATGATGCTTCAAACCGACTTATTATCGATGTTGGCGGAGATTCAAAGGGAGCACTTGCGTTAAAGCAATTTGAACCCGAAATAATAAAAGCCGGATACGACCTCATATTTGTCATCAACCCTTACAGGACCCACACCAAAAATTTTTCAGAAATCGCTCAAATGAAAGACAAACTCGAAGCGACATGCGGACTGAAAGTCAGTTCTATAGCAGCAAATCCGCATCTTATGGACACAACAAGCCCGAAAGACTGTGCCGAAGGAATAATTTTAGTTGACAACTTTTCAAAAAAGATGGATGTTCCGATGCTTTTCGGGATAGCAGAGGAATCGATTTCATCTGATGTGAGAAAGATCCTTCCGGATAATATCCCGCTGTGGATACTTCAAAGAGAGATATTACTGCCGTGGGAAAGAGGCAAGGTACGTATTTAATACAAAAGGAGAGTGTTTCATATGCCAAAAGGGAGAGTCGAAATACTCGAGCAATACTGTAAGAGCTGTTCTATGTGCGTGGAGGCGTGTCCTAAAAATGTCCTTGAAATATCCGATAAGATCAACAAAAAAGGATATCGCCCCGTGGAAGCGGCAAGGCCTGAAGACTGTATAGGCTGTGGAATGTGCGCTATGCGCTGCCCTGATGCAGTTATCAAGGTCTTTCGTGAAGAATGATGTGAGAAGGGGTGATCAAAATGGCAAAAACTTTGATGAAAGGTACTGA
>JAAYHA010000049.1 GCA_012727545.1 Synergistaceae bacterium
AAGCACAACTGCGGGAGATACCCTCGGGACAAAAGGCGAGGTGCTCCAGTTCCGTCCGATACAGTTTCCGCAGCCTGTATACAGCGTAGCAGTACTGCCCAAGAGCCGTGCAGATGAAGATAAGCTCGGCACAGCTATAACAAAGACCCTTAAAGAGGACAGGACTCTTTCTTTCGTAAAGAACCCGGAGACGAACGACGCGGTGCTATCTGGAATGGGCGACATGCACCTTGACATCATGCTTTCAAAGATCAAGGAACGCTATAAGGTAGACCTTGAGACACGCACCCCGAAGGTACCATACAGGGAGACGATAAAGAAGACCGCTCGTGCACAGGGAAAACACAAGAAACAGTCCGGCGGTCGCGGACAGTACGGTGACGTATGGTTCGAGCTTGCACCGATCGAAAAGAACGCAGGCATCCAGTTCATTGACCGCGTAGTCGGCGGAGTCGTACCGAAAAACTACATACCGGCAGCAGAAAAGGGACTTAGGGAAGCTGCCCAGAGAGGCTACCTTGCAGGTTATCCTGCCACAGACTTCTCATGTGCGATATATGACGGATCCTACCACGATGTCGACTCATCCGAAATGGCATTTAAGATCGCTGCTTCGCTGGCCTTCAAAAAGGCAATGGGAGAAGCAATGCCCATACTCATGGAGCCGGTCATGAACGTAGAGGTCAAGGTGCCGGAAGAGTGCCTCGGAGACGTAATGGGAGACTTCAACAGCCGCCGCGGACGCATCATGGGTATCGACAGTGAGGGAAAACTGCAGGTGGTCAAGGCCCAATGCCCGCTTTCGGAGATGTTCCGCTATGCGATCATCCTTCGTTCCATGACTTCCGGAAGAGGAACCTTCACAATGGAATATTCACATTATGAAGAGGTACCGGGAGATATTTCCAAGAAGATCATAGAAGCAGCAGAGAAGGAACGGGTAGAAGAGGAAGAATAACCCCTAACCGGGGCTTAAGTTCATTAAGAGAGTTTTGCGCGGGATCCATGACGTTTTAAACGCGTCTTAGGATCTCGCGTTTTTATGTTGACTGAAATATTCTTCTCTTCTATTATTTTTTGAAAACCATGGATCATAGAAGACAGGTCTAAAGGAACAATGGGAGATGTGTAATTGATGAAGGTCTCAAAACAGGTCTTGCTCGTATTTCTTGCCTATTACGGCATAAACTGCCTTTCAAACGTATATTTTGTCTTCGGTCCCTTCTACAGTGCATCTGGAGCATCTCCAAGGGCGGTAGGGCTCTTTCTCAGCATCTTCTACATGGCAATGATCATCTGCCGGCCGCTTGGCAGCTGGACAATGGAAAAGCTTGGCATAAGAAGGGCCCTTATAGGCAGTTCCATCTTCTCTGCAGGAGCAGCCGCAGGAATAGCCCTCTCCCTGTCAGATCCGGCGATACTCCTCTTTTTCAGGGCCGTTTCCGGAATAAGCGCAAGTGTTTTTATTGTCGCAACTATTGCCTATCAGTCGATGATACTTGACGCGAGTAACAGGGGTATTGGCTTTGCTCTTTTTAC
>JAAYHA010000339.1 GCA_012727545.1 Synergistaceae bacterium
ATAGCGGGAGAACTGCCTGAAGTGCTTGTAATATGCGGGGACGGCGCAGACTCTGACCTCCTTCTTTCGGAAGGCATAGACAAGGCGGATGGTTTCGTCGCGGCAACTGAACAGGATGAGACCAACCTCATGCTTGCAGTCCTCGGAAAGACGCTTGGAGCTTCAAAGAGCATTGCGGTGGTGAAAAGGTCGAATTATCTGGGAATGACAGAGCATTTACCCGTAGATTCGATAGTGAACAGGAACCAGACCCTTGCGCAGGTCATCATACGGTACGTTCGCTACCCCGGATCATCCAGAGTCCTTATGGTTTTTGAAGAGATAAGTTCAGAGGCGTTGGAGCTTACCCTTTCTGCCGGGTCACCGTGTTTGGGGAGGCCCCTTATGGATCTGCACATGCCGGCCGGCTCTGTCATAGGCCTGATCGAGCGGGGAAATGAGCTTCTGATACCTACGGGAAAGACCGAACTAATGGAGGGAGACAAAATAGTAGTCTTTGCATCTGCCGATATCATGCCCCATGCAATGGAAACAATCGGAGAATCATTGAAGTGAAACTGAAAATAGTGGCAAGATTCCTTGCCGTAATAGTCTTCCTCATTTCCGCGTGCATGATCATGCCTTTGGTATGGGCCGTCAGGGAGGGAGGAAACGAAATAAGGGCCTTTGCCTATTCGATCGCGTTGGGCTCGTTATTTTCGATCACACTTCTTTTGTTCAGCTACAAAGCTCAGGCCAGGGACATGGGAACGAGAGAGGCCTTTGCCGCTGTCGCTCTGGCCTGGATCTTTGCATCTTTTCAGGGATGCCTCCCCTATTATCTAGGAGGTTATGTGTCCGATTTCACAGAAGCTTACTTTGAAGCGATGTCCGGATTCACTACGACAGGGGCGACGATCTTTCGTGATATCGAAACGCTGCCGAGAGGGATCATCTTCTGGCGTGCAGTAACACACTGGCTCGGCGGGATGGGAATAGTGGTCCTTACCCTGGCTCTCCTTCCGATGCTTGGAATGGGAGTCACCCAGCTCTTCAAGGCAGAGGTGCCGGGCCCTGTTCTGGAGAAGATCAGCCCGAGGATACAGGATTCTGCGCTGATGCTGTGGAAAGTCTACTTAGGGATAACTGCCGCTGGAATATTATTGATGCTTGCAGGCGGGATGGATCTGTACGACTCAGTATGCCATGTATTCGCCGCAGTATCAACAGGCGGCTTCTCGACCCGGAACCAAAGTATAGGCTGGTACAACTCTGCTTTTATCGACTGGTCGCTTACTGCCGTCATGTTTGTTTCGGGGGCGAACTTCGGTCTTCATCTTCTGGCCATAAAAAACAGAACACTGAAACCGTACAGGGATCCGGAGTTTAAATTTTATACTGGTGTAGCACTCCTGTCGACATTGGTCATCGCGCTTTCCCTTTTCAGGAACAGCCACTATCCGACGATCATCGAGTGCCTGCGGTATTCTGCCTTTCAGGTCGTAAGCATGATGACCACGACAGGGTTCGTTACAGCAGACTTCTCACTGTGGCCTACGATCACGCAGATGACGATCGTTGTCCTGATGTTTATAGGCGGCTGTGCCGGATCTACAGCCGGCGCAATAAAATGCGTAAGGATACAGATAGTTATAAAGCAGATAACTGCAGAGATCAAAAGATTCATCCACCCTCAGGCCTCTGTGCCGATACTTCTGGGAGATAAGACTATAACTGATAAGCTGGCCTTCTCGGCTTCTACCTTCATAGCGCTCTATTTTATAATATTTGCCGTTGCCGCCGTGATGATCTCTGCTACGGGAGAAGACGTAGTCACTTCCATAACCGCCGTTGCGGTAACACTCGGCAATATCGGTCCCGGGCTCGGAGACGTGGGTCCGGCTACCACCTTTCACACACAGACCACGACCGCGAAATGGATCTATGTTTTCTGCATGCTTTGCGGGAGACTGGAGCTGTACACAGTCCTGGTCCTCTTCACAAAAGACGCCTGGCATAGATAACCACTACACCACCAAGGCTGTTCCC
>JAAYHA010000050.1 GCA_012727545.1 Synergistaceae bacterium
CGACAGGAGTTCCTTCAGAGCAGATCTTTGAGCTTATCTCGTCAAGACTAAAAGACATGCGCCGCTCAGCCGAAGAGGCGAGCTGCAGCAACAACCCATGCAGGATGGTTCCGAAGACCGGCCCGCTTCTCAGGGGTTATTCCAAAAAAGGCGGGATGTGCGGCGGGTTCATTCTTAAGGCCTCTGCGATAGCACTCGAAGTTGCAACGTACAACGCCTCCATGGGAAGGATAGTTGCGGCCCCAACTGCAGGAAGCTGCGGCATACTACCGGGAATGCTCTTTGCATGGGAGGAATTTTACGGCAAAGATGCGGCTGACAAAGAGAGAAAGCTGACTGAGGCCCTTGTCGTAGCCGGGGCTGTCGGAGAGATAATCGCCAACAGAGCCACACTTGCCGGTGCGGAGGGCGGATGCCAGGCAGAGTGCGGAGCTGCTGCGGCCATGGGGTCTGCCGCACTTGTATATCTTCAGGGAGGAACATGCGAAGCGGTATCGAATGCCGTCGCCCTGACCCTGAAGTCCGTGCTTGGATTGGTCTGTGATCCTGTGGGCGGGCTTGTGGAGTCTCCATGCATAAAGAGGAACGGCCTCCTTGTCTCTGTCGGTATCCTGGCGGCTGACATGGCACTTGCCGGAATATCCTCCCTTATACCTGCAGACGAAGTGATAGACGCAATGGGACAGATAGGAAGGTCGATCCCTCCTTCGCTGAGGGAGACATCAAAGGGAGGTCTGGCAGTCACCCCGACCGCAAAGGCGCTTGTCAAAGGCCTCGGAGCAAAGAAAATATAAAAATAGGGCCGGTCTCAAAAGAGAGACCGGCCCTTTGCTTAATGCAATGTTAAATGTTATTTGCTTGGCGTGATGAGTTTGGGATCTGTAATTACTCCGTAGTAACGGAACAGGCCGTTCTTTACCGTCTGGACCTGGACCGGTTTTACAACTTCGCCTTCAGGAGTGAAGCCCTTGATGAGTCCTGTCAGTCCGTCGTAATTTGCCGTTTTCGCCAGGGCTTTTGCAACTGCAGGCCCGTCAGTTGTTTTTGCCTGTTTGATGGCGTTTACGAGAAGCATAAATCCATCGTAGGCAGAGGCTCCGACCATATCAGGTTCGATCTTGTGGCGTTCGCGGTATGCCTTCAGGAATTCCTGTACGAATGGGCGTTTGTCATCCCTGTTGAGGTTGGTGACCATTATGAAACCTTCGGCGGCGTCACCGGCGATCTCGATCGTTTTGGGAGAGTCAGCTCCCTCTTCTCCGATAAACTGAACTTTTATACCCATCTCTTTTGCCTGTTTCATTGCAGGGCCGACCTGGAAATAATATCCGCTGAAGAACACTGCATCAGGGTCTGCGGCCTTCATCTTTGAAAGATATGGTTTGAAATCCTTTTCGCTCATCGGGTATTTTTGATGAGATACGATCTTGGCTTCGGGATGATCTTTCATAAACTCTTCAAAACCCTGTGTAAGCGTCGTTCCGAAGTCGTTGTCGCTGACTATCAGAGCTATCTTCTTGGCCTTGAGCATAGTTACTGCAGTGTAAGCTGCGCCTTTTCCCTCAACTGTGCCAAGGAAGCCGTTTCTGAATGTAAAGTCTCCCTTGGTGATGTCAGGATGGAGCGCATAGGCTGATACCAGGGGTATCTCTGAGTCGTTGAATATAGCGGATACAGCGCGCGTGGGAAGGCTGTATGAGCCTGCTACGAATGCAACTACCCGGTCCTGCCCGATCAGTTTATGCGCGAGAGGCACTGACTGTTTGGGGTCTGCCGCGTCATCGTAGCATACAAGTTCGACCTTTTTCCCAAGAACTCCGCCCTCGGCGTTGACTTTTTCAACTGCCAGCTTGACTGATTCATATGCGCTGAATCCGTCAGCAGCTGCGAATCCTGTCAGTGGAGCAAGCATACCGATCTTTACTGTGTCAGCTGCAAATGCGGTCCCAGAAAAGCAAAGAATTGCAAGACATGAAACAAGAGCGATTGATTTGATAAATTTACTCATTTTGACTCCCCCTTTTAATTGATAAGGCAGACCACAAGCGGCCTGTCGAAACGCACAATTTTTTATGAACCCAGATATGCTTCTCTGACCCTGTCGTCATTTATGAGGTCTGACGAGGGTCCCTCTATCTCTATGTTTCCTGTTTCCAGGACGTATCCGCGGTCTGATATCTTTAATGAGGAGAGGGCATTTTGTTCAACAAGCAGTATGGTCAGTCCCTTATCCTTATTTAGTGACCTGAGGACCTCAAATACCTGTATTGCCAGTTTGGGCATGAGTCCCATAGATACTTCGTCGACCAGAAGCAGCCTGGGAGAGGAGACAAGGGCACGTGCTATGGCCAGCTGCTGCTGCTCGCCTCCGGAAAGGGTGTTGGCATATTGATCGCTTCTCTCCCTGAGTATAGGAAAAAGTTCATAAATGCTTGCAAGCTCACCCTTCAGCGAAGAGGATCTTCCGTATACGCCCATCCTCAGGTTTTCGTATACGGTCAGCTGCGGAAAACATCTGGCTCTCTCCGGAACTATTCTTATGCCGAGGTCCGCTCTTTTGTGGGCTGGCATGGCAGTGATATCGGTCCCGTCAAACACTATTTTGCCTGACCTGACGTTCTGCAGTCCCATAAGAGCCCTCAGGGTAGTTGTCTTCCCCGCACCGTTGGCCCCGATTATTGATACCAGTTCGCCTTTTTCGACATGGAAGCTTATTCCGTGGACTGCTTCGATGTCTCCGTATGATATGGAGAGGTCTCTTACCTCAAGCAACATCGTCACCCTCTCCTTTCCCCAGATATGCTTCTATAACTGCCGGGTCAGCGGAGACTTCAGAAGGAGTGCCTTCTGCAAGTTTTCTTCCGTGATCCAGTACGACGACACGGTCTGACAATCCCATTGCAACGCGCATGTTGTGCTCGATAAGAAG
>JAAYHA010000051.1 GCA_012727545.1 Synergistaceae bacterium
AGGTAGTGTTTGTCGATGATTCGGTCACCCATGTCGAAGTAGCTCTCTTCTATGACAAAGCCGCCTTTAAGTTTTTCGGGAATGTTTGAGATCAAATGCCCGCATGGGGTGATAATGTGTTTAGCCGCAGGGTGGACCTTCCTGCCCTCCTCGTCTTCTTTATTGATCTGTTCCCGGTTGGTAAAGGTGCCGGAAAGCATCCTGATGATCTCCATCTGATATTGCCGCCTCTCTCTTATTTTGTATTTTTGGGAAGAGGGAAAACAACTACAAGCAACATCTTGAATTTTTCCAGGGCGAACACCGAATGGGGTTTGCCTGCCGGCATAAGGACGCTTTCTCCCTTGTGCAGCATAAAGGGTTTCCCGTCTATTGTGACCCTGCCCTCGCCGTCAAGAACTGTGATCATTGCGTCACCGTGGGATGAATGAGTGCTTATTTCCTCACCCTTGTCGAATGCGAAGATCGTAAGACTCTGTGCATCGTTCTGCGATATAGTCCTGCTTACGACCTGTCCTGGAAGGTATTCGACCTGGTCGGTAAGGTAAAAGATCTCCTCCGATGGTATGTTTTTGATGTATTTGCCCATGCTCATTTCTCCCTTCATAAACATTGATCTGATAATAATTATCGGGTATTTCCAAGCTAAGAGCAAGCGAATCTGAAGGCGGCTGAGCAATAGCTGAACGATCGTAAGGGCGGAAAAAAGGCGGGCAAACAGTCGGCGAGTGATTGTAGGACCTTAAGGATCGACCCCCTTTCCGTCGTTCCCGGACGCCACTAAACGGGAACCCAGTGTCTTTAGATCCTTGCTATTGCTGAAATTAAGTGCCCTTAAACCAAAGTCACTCGTATCCCCGATAGAGGTATTTGGGGAAAACGGGAATTTTGCTTTTCACGACCGTTTGACTATTGTTTGAATGTATTTACGACAGCTCGGCACCGTCAGCTATTGCTCAGCAACTGCTCAGCCGCCCTTCGCAATTTTTACTGTGGTATTTATTTGTAAGTTGTGCTAATCTTTGCAAACGGAGATGGTGCTGTTTGTACAAATTCAGTAATATTATGAAGAGGTACGCATATATCCTTCTGACGTCACTGATAATTTTTCAGACGGTTGTTGTTGTTTTTTCCGGACACAATATCAGGTGCAGCCTTGGTCCCAGCTCTGCAAAAATCATCATGAACAGCATCGAAACATCTTCTGTCGCAGTAAATCCCACGATGAGGCATACACTTTCCAGACTTTACAGATCCCTGTCTTCACTCCTATATGCTAATCAGTCCTTTTATACATTAAAGAGAGACTTGTTTGACTATTCTTCATTTCGTCCCTTACCCAACATCCTTGATAAAGGCAACCTTACAGCAGAGAGTGAACACCTCTTTCTGCCTGTTTTAGATCTGGCCCTTCTGATTTAGACTGACTTCTCCTTTTTAAGCTTTCGATATTCAGATAAGCACCAAATTTTAGGGCTGTCGTGCGCAGCTCTTGTTCTGACAGGAAAGTTAGGGGGAAGCAACTGATGCCGCATTTGCACATGGGGCTCGATATAGGTTCAACTACGGCAAAAGCTGTACTTTTGGACGAGAGAGACAGGCTCGTTCACAGCAGGTACTGTCGACATTTTTCTGATGTCCGTACAACAGTGAATGAAATTTTTAACGAAATAAGGCATAGTTTTAATAATTCCTGTATCACACTGGAGATTGCCGGCTCGGGAGGCATGGGAATAGCGGAAGAGATGAAGCTTCCGTTCATCCAGGAGCTTATAGCCTGTTCTGCATCAGTGAGCAGGTTTATCCCTCAGGCTAACGTATGCATAGAGCTTGGTGGGGAAGATGCCAAACTTACATATTTTGACGACAGCGGAGCAGACCAGAGGATGAATGAGACCTGCGCAGGAGGTACAGGGGCCTTTCTTGACCATATGGCACTCCTTATGGGAACTGATCCCGCAGGGCTTAACGAACTTGCAGCGAAGTCGAAGATTATATATCCCATAGCGTCGCGCTGCGGTGTCTTTGCAAAGACCGATGTTCAGTCCCTTATGAAAGAGGGTGCTGAAAAAGCCGACATCGCAGCCTCTATATTCCAGGCTGTTGTAAATCAAACTATAAGCGGTCTTGCCTGTGGCAGAAAGATAGTTGGGAATGTTGCATTTCTTGGAGGTCCTCTCTATTTTCTTCCGGAACTGAGGAAAAGATTTTCAGAAACTCTGAGACTATTGCCTGTACAGTCCATATCGCCGGAAAACTCACACCTGTTTGTGGCATTGGGTGCTGCTTTGCTTGGAAAAAAGAATGATGAAGTTACGGTCTCTGAGCTGGACCGTAGGTCTGTGACCTATTTTTCGCCTCTGAAGATGGCGTGTGGTTCTGACCTACCACCGCTATTTTCCTGTCCGGACGAGAAAATTGAATTTCAGAACAGGCACAGCAAAGCCTCCGTCCAAAGAAAGCAGATCATATCCGCTTCAGGACCTGCTTATCTTGGTATAGACGTGGGATCTACTACGACTAAGGCCGTGCTGACAGACAGTGAGGGAAATTTGCTTTTTTCCGATTACAGGATGCGGGGCGGAAGCGAGCCGATACATACCGTCAGGGAGATCATCCTTGAGCTCTATTCTCTGATGCCTGAGGGGCTTTTCATAAAAAACAGCTGCGTGACAGGGTACGGAGAAAAACTTATCCAGTCGGCATTCGGGATAGATATCGGTGAGATAGAGACTGTCGCCCATACAAGAGCGGCAAAGCAGATCGACCCTGATGTGGATTTTATAATTGACATCGGCGGGCAGGACATGAAATGCCTGAAGATAGAAAAAGGAAACATAAAACAGATATTCCTTAATGAAGCCTGTTCTTCCGGATGCGGGTCGTTCCTTCAGAATTTTGCCGAGTCACTTGGCATGGAGATGGATGAGTTCGTATCGAGTGCGGAAAGGTCCCTCTCTCCTGTTGA
>JAAYHA010000340.1 GCA_012727545.1 Synergistaceae bacterium
AGCAGCTTTTCTTCAAATGGGTCGCCTATCTGTATCTGGGGCTTGCTTGACTTTGAGTCCTCATCAAGTTCACGGGAGGCGAAAGAAGCACCTGCGATCCCGTCACGTCCTGTCTTTGAGCCCAGGAGAACTGCAAGGTCACCCTTTTTGGCTGTCTGTGAGCTTGCCATCTTGTCAAGACGGACGAAGCCTGCGCTGAAAGCGTTTACGAGTGGGTTGTCAGTATAGCAGGGGGAGTAGAAAGTCTTTCCTCCTACGATCGGAACGCCGACTGCGTTGCCGTATGCTCCTATCCCTTCAACTATGCCCTTTGAGAGGTTTTCTGTTTTTTTGAGTGAAGGATCGCCGAAGAAGAGTCCGTCCATTGAGACCGAGGGGCGTGCACCCATGGCTATTATGTCCCTGATAATGCCGCCAACGCCTGTGGCTGCTCCCTGGAAAGGAGCTACTGCTGATGGGTGGTTATGGCTTTCGACTTTGAATGCAAAGCCCCATCCCTCTCCCATATCAACAACACCTGCGTTTTCCCCCTGTCCCTGAAGAACGTATTTCCCCTTCGACGGGTATGTCTTAAGAAGCCTCTTGGTCGATTTGTAGCTGCAGTGTTCTGACCACATTACCCCGACCAGCTGTGTCTCAAGGGGATTGGGTTCTCTTTCAAGAAGTTCGTTTATGCGTTTATATTCCGAGTCTGAAAGACCGGCGCTTTTGTAGTCCATCAACATGCACCTCTTTCTTCGAAAGCCTTTGCTATCGAATCCCAGAACCTGATGCCGTCTGTCCCGCCGTTAAGATGAGGGATCGTAGCACGTTCGGGATGAGGCATCAGTCCGAGTATGTTCCCTTTTTCACTGCATATCCCGGCTATCCCGTTCAATGCACCGTTAGGTGCGTATTCCGCGCCTGCTTTTCCGGTATCGGGGTCTGCGTACCTAAAGACTACGCGTCCTGCCTCTTCAAGTTTTTTCATATCGTCATCAGGGAGGAAGAAGAGTCCTTCGTGGTGAGCTATCGGAAACTGGAGGACTTCCCCTTTTTTTAGGCCGTAGGTGAATTTGTTGTCGGTTTGTTCGACCCGAACATAGCACCTGCTGCATATAAAGGTAAGTGAAGTGTTTGGAAGGAGCGCACCGGGCAGCATCTTTGTCTCTGTAAGTATCTGAAATCCGTTGCATATGCCGAGCACAAGACCGCCCCTGGCTGCATGTTCCTTCACTGCTTTGATAATGGGGGATCTTGCTGCCATCGCCCCGGAACGGAGATAATCCCCGTATGAAAAACCTCCGGGCAGGATCACAAGATCCGGCTGCCCGCTGAAGTTTTCTTCTTCGTGCCATACCATGTCCACGGCTGTTTTCATTGATTCACTTACAGCCCGCTGCACATCCCTGTCACAATTGCTCCCGGGAAAGACAACTACAGCAGTTTTCATCGCCCTGTTTCCCTGACTGATATATTAAAGGTCTCTATAAGATCGTTGCACAGAAGATCGGAACACATGGATCCGAGTTCTTTTATCGCCTCCTGCTCACTGTCCGCTTCCAGTTTCATCGTTACAATTTTACCTACCCTTACCTCGTCTAATCCTTTGTATCCAAGGTGGGTCAGCGTCTTTTCAACCGCTTTTCCCTGCGTGTCCAGTACACCTTCGCGTGGTGTTATTAGTACTTCAGCCTGAAAGATCATACAGTCGGCCTCCTTAAGTTGTTTGTTGGTTTAGTTAAAATTGTCCACTGTCTAGTTCATAATATAGTCTCCGTTAAAATAAATGTCAACATTTTTCCAGTGATATATCTTGTTAAAAAACAGAAAATTAAGGTATTCAAACCCCAAAACAAAAAATTCTAATATATAGAAAAAAGACGGATGATCCTTTTCGTGGCAGGACTTTGAAGTGGGTTACAACAAATGTGAAATATAACAAAAAATTGACATCTTGTTACTCGATTAACTATAATGGTCTGGACACTGATATACCAGATAATTCTGGTTGTCGCATCTTAATCATTACTACAGGAGGTCGATTTTCAATGCAACTCAGAAAGCGTTCCACGATCGCAGTACTTTTGGTTCTTGCTCTCTCATTGATGGTCTGTTCTTCAGCTTTTGCGGCTGATAAGGTCATCAAGATCGGCGCACTCTTTCCCCTCACAGGTCCTGCGGCTGTTTCCGGCCAGAACTGCGTAAATTCAGTTCTTGCAGCAGCCGATGTCATCAACAAGGCGAACCCGGATATCAATGCCCCTCTCGCAGCGAAGGTAGGCCTTCTCGATGGATACAAGATCGAAATAGTCAAGGCTGACCACCAGGGAAAACCTGACGTTGCGAAGTCTGAAGCCGAGCGTCTCTATAATCAGGAGAAAGTCTTTGCGATCATCGGTTCCTACAACAGCTCTGCCACGAAACCGGCCAGCGCAGTTGCCGAGCGTGCAAAGAAGATCTTCATGTGCGGATGCTCAAGCTCCGCGGCTCTGACAGAGCGTGATTACAAGTATTTCTTCCGCCATGCCCCGACAGACGCCATTGAATCAAAGGAATTCGTTGAGTACATCGAATACCTCAACAAAGAAAAGAACGCCGGCATCAAGAC
>JAAYHA010000052.1 GCA_012727545.1 Synergistaceae bacterium
ACGATATAAAAGCCTTTGTATCCTCGACCGGCAAGGAAGACCAAAAGAATATCGAAGAAGCGGCAAAACTGAAGCTCCACAAAGTGATGGAGGACGTGATCGCTGAAAATGGCATAAAAGATGGCCTCAGGATCGAGGAAAAAATTGTCTCGGGAGAGCCAGCGGACGAGATCCTGCGCTATGCGGAGGAGAATAAGTTCGACCTCATCTTCCTGGGTTACAAGAGCTTCAATCTGATCGAGCAGATACTGGTGGGCAGCACAGCCGACAAGGTGATTCGTTATGCGACCTGCTCCGTGCTGATCTACAGGCCGGACAGGGCTGAGCATATTGACATCTGATCCTTAAACCTCGTTTGAGAATAAAAAATGCCCGCAGTCCTGCGGGCATTTTTCTGTCTTTGGAGTGATCCATGTTCATTTAGTCCGGCATGCTTAGACTATCAGCTTGCCTTTTGCGCCTGCCATGCTGTCGAGCTGGTTCAGGACGTTGGCGCCGGCCACCTCTATCTTGGGCTTTTTGGCAGCTTCTTCACGGGCATATTCCTGAAGCTTCTTCTCATATTCCGCCATCGATCTTTTGATACCCTCGACATCGCCCTTGATCCACTGAAGGATCCCGTCGGTTATCGTGCTGTACATTTCATCCTTAGGTTCGGCCTGAATGACCCCGAGTTCCTTAAGCATCCTGTATTCTTCTTTTACGGAATCCATGATATCTTCTTCTGTGATGAGTCCCTTTTTATAGAGGGCGCGGTAAATTATATTTGATTTTGTCTTGCTGTTTTCATCATTTGCCGAAAGGGATTCCACCCTCGACAGAAGCATCGTAATTATTTCTTCAAGACTTATCTGCATCGGTGCGGCCATTTATATATTCCTCCCATTATAAATTTCTGGTGCTTATTTTATCACAGCATCAAGATTACAAAGAGAGAGAATAACACATATGAACCTATGAGTAAAATGCCGATTGATTTAATCAACTTTTAAGGTTATGGTTATCCGGACTTTGAAAAGGAGAGATAATGAGCGTGAGAGCGAAACACAGGCTGGCACATCTTGCTGTAAAAATGGAATTATTCGTAATGAGCGAATGGTCGACATTCGTCATATCCACCCTGGGGTCTCTGCTGTATACAATAGGCGTTATAGCCTTTACACTGCCCTATCGTTTTCCCGATGCAGGCGTGATGGGTATTTCTGTCATACTGAAGTACACTATCGGCCTCGCTCCATCCATCTCATCACTTGTGGCGAACGTCATCCTCCTGGCATGGGGCTGGAAGGAACTTTCAAAGCGTTTTGTCCTGTGGACTATATATAATGTCATTTTGATCTCATTTCTGCTCGAAGTCCTTCAATTCATAAAGTTTCCTGTCATCAACGATATGTTCCTTGTGGCCATTGCGGGCGGCCTGATCAAGGGGGTCGGCGGAGGGCTCGTCTTCAGAACAGGGGTGAGCGGAGGCGGGATGGATATAGTCATAGCTGTACTTAGAAAGAGATACGGCATCGAAGTCGGACGTTTCAGCTTCTACATAAATATGCTCATCCTCGGCGGATCAATGGGGATCGTGGGAATGGAAAAAATGCTTTATGGTTTTGTCGCAAGCTATGTATCCGGGCAGAGCATAGACAGCGTTCTCTCATCGTTCGACAAGCGCCGTCTGGTGCTGATAATGGCCAAGGATACAAAGCCGGTGGTAAGGTACATCTCTGACGAACTGCGCAGGGGATCGACCGTACTGTACGGCGAGGGAGGCTTCTCCGGCGAGGAGCGTCCAACGATAATGTGTCTGCTCACCCCCAGGCAGACCATGGTCCTGAAACGGTATCTGGCCAAGAACCATCCAAAATCCTTCATGGTAGTCTCGGAGGCATCGGAAGTCCTGGGCAAAGGCTTCAAGCACTGGAAACAGATCTGACCTCTGCCCGGTCCCGCCATCCTGATACAGGGCGCTCAGGTCATCTTTACGGAAGCGGGCCGTTCCACCACATCGGTATGCCTATCGAGTAGCCTAAAGTGAACTCCCCGCTCTGGTCATATATCAGCATGACCCTCGAACTGAAGTTCGTCATAGGAGCGGATAGCGCAATACCGGCTTCCCACCAGCTCTGGTCGTTCTCCCACTCTCTCATCGTCTGGCCGAAGTTTCCGAAGATCTCGAGGTTTATCCCACCCCACCATGACCGTGTTATCGTCTTTGCTGCGCCTAAGTGCATCCAGTATGCCTGGTCCCCCATCAGCGGGTGGGCAGCAAGGCTGAAGAGCTCCTCGTTCGTTCCCAAAGTGGCCGCATACGCGGGGTCATCTCCATCTCCTGTTTTGAGTCCTCCTGAAAGAACCACGTTCCATGTCGGCCAGACGGGAAGATACATATGGAAACGGGTGTGGGTGATGGTGGTTTCCCCGTTTGGGAACCACATATCGGAATTTACAAAAAATCCTTTAGTAGGGAGCACCGGGTCGTCCAGGTTGTTGAATGTAAAGTTTATGTAAGGCCCGTCTACCGTCCCGTCTTCAAGATATTCGACTCTCTCGATTGCGTAGCCCAGGCCAATCCTGAAGTTCCTGTTGACATCTTTGTACCATGCTATCTTTGCGTTGTAACGTTCAAGTTCGAATGCTGCGGCATTTGCAGGTTCAAGGCCTTCCTCACGGCCAGAAATTACCAGCCCGAACTGTGTGTCGTGTTCTGTCTTCGGGGTGAAGTACCTGAGCATTGCCCCCCATTTTGATCCGAATCTGTATTCGGCTGAGCCAACGTCTCCCTCGAAGAAGATGTCACGCATCTGTGCGTTAAACGAGAGCCAGTTGTCAGGATAGATGTTGCTTGCATATCCGCTGATCCCGAATTCGTATTTTGAGGGCCGTTCAATAGAAAAGACTATAGCGGCAGTATCTTCTGTAAGGGTCTGCGCGCGCCCCTCCACTGACACAAAGTCATCTCCCGTTGAAAGTATCTTGACGGCATCTGCAACTTTTTCCATGTCGAGGGACTTCCCTATCCATTCATCATATTTCCCGTGAAGTATCCGGGACATCCTCTCCGGGATGCCCTCGAACCTTATTTCAGTAACAGTTGGCCTGACTGTTGAAGGCGGGTCAACATGCCTGAATTCACAAAATGTTTTATCAGGTTCACAGGATATGTTTTGAAGCTGTTCGACCATTGGTTCGGCAGCTGCGACACCTCGTGCGATTATCTCATCGTAACCCTCAGACTGCAGCACGCCAAAATCCTTTACCTTGGGAGATATGACAAGATCTGCAGCAGCTGCGTTCACCCTTACCTGATGGACCATCAGGATCTCAACTGTTTGTGCCATTACTTCAAGCATTGAACGCAGGTTATCCCTGTTTTTTGTGATCTTCTCAGGTGAAAGGTTGACGGCTACCACCGGATGTCCCGGAAACAGCTTTTTAGCTTCCAGCACGGGTAGGTTTGCTCTCAGCCCGCCGTCTACAAGAAGCCTGCCGTTCATCTCCCATGGCTCGAATATTCCAGGGATAGAAACTGAAGCCCGGAGCGCGGATGCAAGGTTTCCGTCCCTGAGGACTACTGACTCCCCTGTTTCAAGGTCTGTTGCCATTGCAGCGAAGGGTATTGTCAGCAGGTTGAAGTCAGTTACGGTGACCCTAGCCGTCATCTCATTAAGGAAAGAAT
>JAAYHA010000341.1 GCA_012727545.1 Synergistaceae bacterium
CTCCGTATGCTTTTGCAAGCAATCCCGATACCAGCATCAATGCTTCGTCACGTGTAAGGAGATTTTCTGCCCATGACTGAAAATCATCAGATTCGAGGGCATGTTCGATAAGAGTCTTCTCAAAACGTATCCTTGCCTGTCCTTCGATCTCAAGGGCATCCGGTGTAGGTATCCACTCCATTTTCAATTTTGATCCGGCGTTTGATGCCATGAACTTGAACTGCCTTGCTTCGCGCGCGGTCAAAAGAAGCATATTGCTTCCCTCGTGTCCGGCTCGGCCGGTCCTTCCGCTCCTGTGGACAAACGATTCAAGATTCTGGGGCAGTCCGAACTGGATAACGTGGCTGACCGCATCAATGTCGAGACCTCTGGCTGCAACGTCTGTTGCGACCAGTATACTTACACGTCCTCCGCGTAGTGCTCCGAGAGCGGTATTCCTCTCCCTCTGGCTCATGTCGCCATGGATCGCGGTAGCCTTGAAGCCGATGTCACAGAGTTTATCTGCGATATCCTGTGTCTCCGCCCTTGTGCCGCAGAATAGAAGTGCCCTGCTGGGCGCTTCCCATATCAGGACGTTTGTCAGTCCCTCGAATCTTCTGCGGGAGGGGATTATGTAAGCCTTCTGGCTGATGTCCTCATGTGAGGTTATGTCTGAGACAAGAGATATCTTTTTCGGAGCATTCAGGTACTGCCTTGCAAGGCTCATTACCTCAGGCGGGATCGTGGCAGAGAAGAGCCAGGTCCTTTCTACGTTGTCCATAGATTGGAGGATCGCTTCCATTTCATCATGAAAGCCCATGTCGAGCATGTGGTCTCCCTCATCCAGCACTATGCTGTGTATAGAGGAAGTTTTGAAAGTTCCTCTGCGCACATGGTCAAGTATCCTTCCGGGTGTACCGACAACAACATTGGCACCATCCCGGAGCGATCTGATCTGGCGCTCCATATCAAGTCCGCCTACGAGCGTCGCCACTCTCACACCGCTTTCAGAACCCAGCCATGCAAATTCACGCGCGGTCTGCTGAGCAAGCTCGCGGGTGGGTGAAAGAACTATTATCTGCGGTTCTCTGGTTTTGAAGTCCATAGAGTTGATAAGGGGAAGGGCGAATGCAAGTGTTTTGCCTGATCCTGTCTTTGCCTGGACTATAATATCGCTGTCGATGAGCGTTTCGTCTTCGAGAACGCATACCTGTACCGGCATTGGTGTTTCGAAGCCTTTTCGCTCCAAAGCATGCAAAAGTTCCGGCCGCAGATTAAAATCTGCGAATTTTTTTGTTTCCTGTGTCATTATATGATTACCTCCCATGTTGCATCTTTAAAAAGATGCTCTGTTGCGCCATTGCATGAAATCCCTACGTGTGGCACAACTCAGGTAAGGCGATCATAAAACTCCCCAGCGGAACAGGCCGCGATAGCGGAAAGGTTTTCGTGCAACGGCAATTGGCTTTTTTAAGCCTTGTGATAATGGCAAAAAAAATGAGACTCCCTGAGGGCCTCCCATTTTGTTGCCCCATATGTAGAATCTTTCTACAACCAAGCAATTATGAACGATGATTAAAAATTGTCAAGAGCACAATACTTTAATCTTATGTAAAATACTCTTTTGTTCAAGTTTTCAGCAGGAAAGAGGAGGTTTAAATCAACAGCCATTGATGCTTTTAAGTCTTTGCCGGATCAGTTTCATGATCGAATTGACCTGATTGCTTACTTTTTTGCTGAAGCGAAAGTAAAAGTAAAAGAAAAGGTTTGACACGTTTTTTATATGATGTTAATATACCCACCAATCTGCGGGAAAGGGAGGAAGTTAATATGTATAAGAGTATGATGGCTCAGAACATAATAATTATTATTATTAACGCGGCTCCTCCTCGCAGGAACGGCGCTTAGCGCTGTATTACCAAGCGAACGGATGGAGCCCTTCATTTTGAAGGGCTCCATTTTTTTGTCTTCCGACAGGATTTGCGATTTGTAGATTTTGAAACATAGAATGGATGGAGGAGTAATTATGGAAAACGGAAAGAAGAGAACACTTGAAGTAAGATGGCACGGACGCGGCGGGCAGGGCGCAAAGAGCGCATCAGCGATACTTGCCGAGGTCCTTTTTGAAGAGGGCAAGCATGTCCAGGCATTCCCTGAGTATGGTGCAGAACGTCAGGGTGCTCCGATGAGAGCGTACAACAGGGTGTCGGATACTCCCATCCGCCGCCGCTGCAGCGTGGAAAATCCAAACATAGTTGTAATAGTGGA
>JAAYHA010000005.1 GCA_012727545.1 Synergistaceae bacterium
AAATAGAGCCGCTGCTTATCTCAATGATTTCAAGGCCGTTTTTGCGGACCACATCCCCGTCGACCCCTGCTTTCCCGAATTCATTCATGAGGACGGCAGCCTTTTCCCCCTCCGGCACTGTTTCAAGCAGCTTCTTGAGCAATGTCGTCTTTCCGCTTCCCAAAAAGCCGGATATGAGAAAAACTCCGCATTTGTTCTGTTCCATCAATAAATCTCCTCCCAATACATGTTGGCAAATTCGATCTTATCAAGCATCATCCCGAAGACCGAGAGATACCGGCATATGGCCTGTTATGAATTCTCTTCGCTTTCACAATACTCAATGAAGTCCCTGACGGACTCCCTGACGGCGCTGGCAAGGCTATCGATGCGCTTCCTGTAATCCTGAAGCGTATCGATCCAGAAAATAAGGCATATCTTCCCTTCATCCGTTATGCTGTATATCCGTCTGAGCTGGATCTCGCTCCCCGCATCGATCTTAGATCGGAGCAACCCTGCCTCTTCCATTTTTTTCAAAGTCCTGTAGAGCCCTGTGGGATCAAGGCTGCTGTAATCCATCACTTCGATCGAATAAAGCTTTTTAAGGATCGAAAAACCGTGCAGGTCCTCCTTCATCAGCAGCATCAGTATCGATGGCTGGACGAACCTGTCCAGGAATGACCCCTTGCACGCACATTTGTCAGACATGACAGACCACTTCTCATATTAGAGTAAGCGTCAAACCATCCGCACCTGTGAGTAATAATATTCTTCATATAAAGTCTCCCCAACAAGTTAGCATGAAGGGGAGATTTTTTATGTTCGATCACCGTGGCAAGCAGATCTATCTCATATGCGGATCTACGGATATGCGCAAGGGAATAGACGGACTGTCGTCTATTGTGGACCTTCGTCTTGTCTGCAGCTCATTTGAGTCTGCCATGTTCATATTCTGCAACCGGAGCCGCAACAGGGTAAAGATCCTGGAGTGGGATCATGATGGTTTCTGGCTCTATCAGAAACGTCTTGAGAAGGGAACTTTCCCCTGGCCCAAAGAAGGTAAAGTAAAGAAGATAACACTGAGCGGAGATGAGTTTTCCTGTCTTCTTGCCGGAACAAAACTTCGCCGCAGACTTGCGATGGATGAGGTGGTCCCGGGGCTGTCTGCGTAACACAATAGTCGGAATTGTAAGTCTATGGTATGACTGGATTTATGCTGTTTTTTACTGTATTATTTACCTATGGAAAATGTCATATGTCAACTGGAAGAACTGAAGACAAAATACAGTGAGCTTGAGCATAAAACCTCAGAACTTGAGGACAAGAACTCATATCTTGAGGAGAAAAACTCTGAGCTTGCGAAGCTTGTCGCGTATTATGAAGAGTGTTTCCGTCTGAGCAAGCATCGTCAGTTTGGCCAATCTAGCGAAAAGGCTGATTCTGATTCACGTCAGATACTTCTTGTCTTCGACGAGGCTGAAAATGAAGCTGAAGTAAAAATGCCTGAACCCTCTGTTGAAGAAATAACCTATACAAGACGCAGATGCACAGGCAGCAAAGAGGACAATTTTGAAACCCTCCCTGTAGAGAGTATAGTGCACTCCATACCTGAAGAGGAGCGCATATGCCCTGAATGCGGCGGTGCTATGCACATCATGGGACATGAGAAGAGGCGCGAGCTTGAAATAATTCCCGCGCAGGTCAAGATAGTGGAGCATGAACGTGAAGTATACTCCTGCCGCCGCTGCGAACATGAGAACATAAAAGTTCCCGTCATAAAGGCACCTATGCCGGAAGCCCCGATAAAAGGCAGTGCTGCGTCGGCATCATCCATCGCCCACATCATGGTACAGAAATACATGAACGCGCTCCCTCTCTACCGTCAGGAGATGTCCTTCCTTAATGAGGGTTTCTTCCTCAGCCGCCAGACAATGGCCAACTGGCTCATCCGCGCATCTTCGGACTGGCTTGAGCCTTTATATGAACAGATGAGGCAGAGGATACTTCAGGAAGAAATACTCCATGCAGACGAGACGGTCGTACAGGTACTCAAAGAACCGGGCAGATCATCCCGCAGGGAATCATTCATGTGGCTCTACCGTACAGGAAGATATACTAAAACACCTGCAGTACTTTATGAATACCGGGAGACCAGGTCGAGCGCCCATCCCAAAAGATTTCTTGAAGACTTCAAAGGATACCTCCATACAGACGGCTATTCGGGCTACAAGACACTGCAGAAAGACATTCGTCTCTGCGGATGCTGGGCTCATGCGAGAAGAAAATTCCACGAAGCAGTGGAGGCTGCCCCTCCTGAAGAAAAGACAAACAGTGTCTCTCAGAAAGGACTTGATTTCTGCAGCAGACTATTTGAACTGGAACGGGAATATGAACATCTCACTCCTGAAGAACGTCATAAAAAGCGAGCTGAACAAAGCAAGCCTGTCTCAGAGGCCTTCTTTACATGGGCTTCCTCTGTCTGTGCGCTGCCGAAATCTGCACTTGGCAAAGCCCTGCACTACGCATTGGAACAGAGGCCATACCTTGAGACCTTCTATCTTGACGGCAGACTTGAGCTCTCCAACAACAGAGCGGAACGCAGTATAAAACCCTTTGTCATAGGCAGAAAGAACTGGCTCTTCTGCTGTACTCCTAAAGGGGCAAAATCCAGTTCAATAATCTACTCCATAATTGAGACGGCAAAAGAAAACAGGCTCAGGCCCTTTGAATATCTCAAATACATATTTGAGGTCATGCCCAACATTTCCGAAGAAAACTATCATACGCTGCTGCCTTGGAGCAAAGATCTGCCTGACAGCTTACGTCTGAAACAAAACGATATTAACTCTGCACAGTAAACTTTCGAGGCTCAGTCCAACTGTTTGTCTTTAGTGCAAAAAAATAATATCCCGGATCTCTGGACGTTATCCAGGTCCGGGATATTTGACGCTTACGTATCAAGAGAATAAATATCATATTCTAGTATTGGGAGAAAAGTGAGAGGGGACCCGAAGGCCCCCTCTTTAATCCCTATTTTGGAAATAACTCTATACTTC
>JAAYHA010000342.1 GCA_012727545.1 Synergistaceae bacterium
CAGCGTCCCGTTCGGAGAAAGGACCTCACTGTGTTTATAAATCAGCTTCGGGAGTTCGGCACCCCAACCCAGTCCATACGGTGGGTCCGCAAAAATAACATCAAATGATTCCCCGTTTTTTGCAAATCTGGACAGAGCCCTTCTGACGTCCATACAAAGACATTTTACATCTTCAGGCATGGTTTTAACTATATCGCCAAACCGCTTCCCCTCGGATTCAACGAGAAAGACCGGAGATGCGCCCCTATTATATGCATTAATGGCTATCTGTCCGCTGCCCGAAAAAAGATCAAGAAAACTTTTGCCTTCCAGCTGCCCCAGTATATTGAAGACTGCCTGCATGACTTTGCCTGTAGTCGGTCTCATTTCTTTCATGACATATCCACCCTGCTTCACCTATTAAAGACATAAAAAGAGTATAATAGCCAAAATTAAAAGTGTATACAAACCTGGAGGATCAATAATGCCGCATAATATAGAAAAACCTGTGATGACATCCGAGGAACATAGCGACAGAAAGAGCCTCTTGGGCTTTTCTTTCCTTCATTTCCTCAATGATCTGCATACCAACGCTTTTCCGTCAATTATACCAATGCTTGTCCAATCCATATCAATGTCACTCAGCCAGGCAGGTCTTTTAAATGCTGTTTTTGGCATAACTAACCTTTTAGGCCAGCCAATAACCGGATATTTCGCAGACAGGCAAAAAAAACCCTGGCTTGCAGTATGGGGGCCGATGTTGAGCATTGCAGGTGCATCTCTTCTGCCCATTTCACCCTCATTTTCCATAGCACTTATCCTGGTAGCTCTTATGACCATCGGCACAGCCTCGTTCCACCCTCAGGGGCTCGGACGTGCAGGATCCTCTGCCGGAAGCAAAGACCTGGCATTTTTCATCTCTCTCTTTGCCGCGTGCGGCAGCTTCGGCAGCGCACTGGGACCTGTATATGTTGTATTTGTGATATCGCTGATCGGTAAAGAGATGTTGCCGGTAGTTTTAATACCTTCTTTCATAATTTGTCTTTATATATGGAAAAACATCGTATCCGAACAGGCGGCAGAAAATATCACAAATGAAAAGGCTGAATTCAAGGGATTTTTTACCAGCATGAGAGACATTATGAAAAAGATATTATCCCTGGTAGTGGTAGCCACGGTAAGAGACGCTACGCTTCAGGGAATAAGGATATTCATCCCAATGCTTGTTGTACTCAAAGGAGGAACTATCGCAGAGGGAGGTATGCTTCTGTTTGCAATAACTCTCTCATGCACATTTGCCGGGATATTGGGAGGAAAGCTTGCTGATACAAGGGGCGATGAAAAAGTTATGCTGTGGACTCTCGGACTTTCACCTATATTCCTTATCTCCGGCCTTAATACAACAGGGATCCTTTCCGTAACAACCCTGATAATAGGCTTTGGCCTGCTTCAGGCCAGCACACCCGTAACTACAGCGATAGCGCAGAAAAAGTGTCCTCTGTCCAGAAGTACTGTAAGTTCGCTGGCGATGGGTGTCTCATGGGGGATCGCAAATCTCTTCACCACGCCTGTTGGTTTTTCAGCCGACATCATAGGCCTGGAAAAAACATTAAGGGCAGTAGCCTTTCTTCCGTGGACAGTAACTGCATGGTACGCTTTAAAAATGATCTTTTCAGCAAAGGGGAAAAGATAAGAGAGCAGCCTGGGATCATTGATCCTTCTCTGAAGCTGCATCCAGTGCGTAGTGCAGAGCGGCTCGCATAGCAGGGGTCCTGTATGGATGCCCCACTGAATCGACCTTTACCTTAAATCCATTCCGGCCCGGTATCACTTTTAGGTAGAAGTGCTGTTCAAAACCGTCATCAGTCGTTATTACAAGGACAAGACCTACTCCAGAATCTGAAACGAATGTCTCCC
>JAAYHA010000343.1 GCA_012727545.1 Synergistaceae bacterium
ATGCAGCCGTTCCGATAGTGAAGGGATACAAGGTGACCATACTCCAGCCCGACTCCGAAGGGTATCCCGATATAGAAGCCTTTAAGGCTGCTCTTTCGGACAGGACTGCCGCAATTTTCTTCACCAACCCCGAAGACACCGGCATTTTCAATGTAAGGATCAAAGAGTTCACGAAACTTGCTCACGAAAAGGGAGTCCTCTGCTGTTATGACCAGGCAAACGCCAATGGTTTGCTGGGGATAACAAGAACTGCGGAAGCTGACTTCGACATGTCCTTCTTTAACCTGCATAAGACCTTCTCGGCCCCCCACGGATGCGGCGGCCCTGCGACGGGGATGGTGGCGGCAAGGAAAGAGCTCCGACCCTACATGCCCGTCCCGCTTGTTGAGTACTGTCCTGAAAAGGGGTACTACCTTGACTTCGACCTGCCCAAATCATGCGGTAAGATCAAATCCTTCTGGGGAGTTATTCCTGTAGTACTGAAGGCTTATTCATGGATAATGACACTTGGTGCAGACGGGTTGAGAGAAGTATCAAGAGTCGCCATCCTGAACAACAACTACTGCATGAAAAAGATCCTTGCGATAAAGGGAGCATCAATGAGCTTCCCAAACCACCCCTCGCGTATAGAACAGGTCCGTTACAGCTGGGAGAAACTCAAGAAAGATACGGGGTTCGGAACCGCTGATGTACAGCGCTGCATAGCGGATTTCGGGACACACTACTGGTCGAGCCACGAGCCCTTTGTCATCCCGGAACCATTTACGATCGAACCAAGCGAGTCCTATTCGAAAAAGGATATCGATGACTACTGCGCAGTCCTGGAAGAGATCTCCAGGATGTGCTACGAGGAACCGGAAGCGGTCGAACATGCCCCGTCTAACAGCACGGTCCATCACATAGACCACGACTATTTCGACGATCCGGCAAAATATTCGATAACCTGGCGTTCTTACAACAGGAAGTACAAAGGGTACTTCGAGCCAAAGTAAAATGAAGATAGGCTTCCTCATCAACCCTGTTGCAGGAATGGGAGGAAAAGTCGCTCTCAAGGGCACCGACGGAGAAGATATCCTCCGTCGGGCCATAGAGCTTGGTGCGGTCCCCGCGGCAAACAGCCGGGCGGAGATCGCACTTGCCGTATTCCGGGAAGTTGCTTCAAATCATCAGTTTTATGCTCCTTCGGGCGAAATGGGCGGAAAATTGCTCTCCGAAAACGGCTTAAAGCCTGAGATAGTATTCGATCCCGCAGAAAAAACGACCGCCGATGATACTAAAAGAGCGGTATCCCTGATGCTTGAAGCCGGAGTCGAAGCAATTGTTTTTGCAGGGGGTGACGGAACTGCACGTGACGTATGCTCCGTAGTCGGAGAAAAGATCCCGGTCATTGGAATACCGGCCGGAGTAAAGATCCATTCTGCTGTATATGCGAAAAGGCCAAAGGATGCAGGAATACTGGTAAAAAACCTGCTTCAGGGCAAGGTCAAAAGGTATGTTCTTGCGGAGGTCATGGACCTTGACGAGGATGCTTTCCGAAACAATGCAGTGAGAGCAGAGCTTTATGGATATATGAAAGTCCCTGATGACAGGGAGTTCATGCAGGACAGAAAATCCGGAAGCTCCGGTTCAGACACAAACGAGACCCTTGATATAGCAGCCTTTACAGTAAACGGAATGATC